>JAAZLP010000408.1 GCA_012799265.1 Phyllobacteriaceae bacterium
CGCTTACGGGTACCGGCGATCGGACGAATGGTCACTTCGCCATCCTGCACCCGCACGAGGATTTCCGGGCTCGAACCGGCGATGGAGAAATCGCCGAAATCGAGGAAATACATGTAGGGGCTGGGGTTGGTCCGGCGCAGCGCGCGATAGAGTGCCGTCGGGGGCAGGGTGAAGTCAGCGGAGAATCGCTGGCTCAGCACCACCTGGAAGATGTCGCCGGCAGTGATGTAGTCCTTGGCCTTGGCGACCATGCCGAAATATTCGTCGCGCGTCGTGTTGCTCTTGATCTCGATGGATTCGAGATCGGGCAGGGCAGGGGTTGCCGGCAGGGCGCGGGAGAGGCGGGCGATTGCATCATCGATCCGCGCTTCGGCGGCTTCGAGGGCCTGCTGCGCGGTCACACCTTCGCGCACATAGACAGGCGCGGTGAGATAGAGCTCATCCTTGAGCGTATCGAAAATGGCGAGCAGGGACGGGCGCATCAGCAGGGCCTCAGGCGTGCCCATTTCGTCCTGCTTGTCGGTCGGCAGGTGCTCCATGTGGCGCACCATTTCGTAGCCGAGATAGCCATAGACACCCGCTGACTGCGGCGGCAGGCCTTCTGGCACTTCGATCTTGCTCTCGGCGACGAGGTCGCGGAGTGCGTCGAGCGGCTTGGCCTCGAGCGGCTCGAAGGCGTCGGGACGCGTCTGGGCCGAACGGTTGATCCATGCCTTGCCGCCCTCAACCTTGAGCAGCAGATCGGGCATGAGGCCGATGATCGAATAGCGACCACGCGTCGTGCCATCCTGCACGCTCTCCAGAAGATAGGAGTGCGTGCGCCCGGCCGCGAGCTTGAGATAGGTGCCCACCGGCGTCTCAAGATCCGCGACGATGCGACGCCAGACGATCCCAGACTTTCCGGCAGCGTATTGCGCGGCGAAGATCTGGGAATAGTCAGGCATTTTCTCTGGTTCCGTCGAGTGGAGGCGTTATTCGCCGAAGTTCTGGATGAGGAGCTGGCGCAGAGCCTGGTCGTTGACGCGGAGGCCCGCGTCGTTCCGCAGCGCAGAGACGAGTTCTGCATAGAGGCCGTTGCGGGCCTCGGCATTGATCATCTCCACCGCGTCTGCGGTGAGCGGCTCGGCAGTGGTGCCGCTGTCGACAACCTGGAAGACCAGGAATTCGCCGCTTTCGCTGACAACCGAGCCAGCCGATTCCGGGCCACCGGCAAAGGCGGCAGCGGCAACTGTCGGGTCAACCGAGCCGTCGTCGGCTCCAAAGCGGGTGAAGGGCGAGCTGATCTGCGGGAAGCTGTTGAGCTCTGCAGCGATGTCGGCCAGCGCTTCGCCTGCATTGAGACGGGCGACGATATCCTCGCTCAGCGCCAGCAGTGCATTGTTGGTCCGCTCAGCGCGCAGCGCGGCAGCGACGTCGTCACGCACTTCATCGAGCGTACGATCGCGAGCCGGTACGATCGATTCGAGATCAAACCAGACATGAGCATTGCCGCCGAGCGAGACCGCCGGAGTCAGCTTATCTTCCTCGGCGTTGAAGATTGCCTGGCTGATACGGGCATAATCCGTGGGCGCCACTGTGGGCATGACCGAAAGCTGCGCGCCACCGGCGGTGACCGCGGCTTCGTAGACGGGCAGGTTGAAACGGGCACCGATATCTTCCAGCGGCTGGAAGGCGGCACGGAGCTCTTCGACCTGATCGAGGATGTCGTTGATTTCGGTGCGGGCTTCGGCGGTGCCAAGGCGCTGCACGATGTCGTCACGTACCTCTTCGAGAGTCTGCTGCGATTCCGGCTGGATCTCCGGAACGTGGATGGCGCGCTGGCCACCGATGCCACTGATGATTGTGAATCCACCTTCTTCGAGACCAAATGCTGCCGCCGCCAGGGTCGGGTCGGTGACCTGGTCGCGGGTCAGCGTACCGATGGTCGATGGTGTGACGCCGGCTTCGGCGACGAGAGCTGCAAAGTCGGTGCCCGCGGTCTGCGCCTCGGCAAACTGCGCCTGCAGTTCAGGCGTCGAAAGCGCGACCTGCTGAATGGTGCGGCGTTCGGGGGTGGTCAGGCTGCCCTTGATGGCTTCGTACTCGGCCGCGATCGTCGCATCGTCGAACGACTTGGTCGCCGCCAGCGCCGGGATCGAGAGATTGAGCAGCTTGACGTTGCGGGTTTCGACGGTGCGGAACTCGAGCTGATGCTCGGTGAGATACGCGGCCAGCTCTTCTTCGGTCGGCTCGGCCGGAGTCTCGACGTTGGTTTCGTTGAGCGTGATGTAGTCGATCGCGCGCGTCGCCGTTGCGTAATTGCTGATCAGGTCACGCGCGACCGCCGGCAGATTGGCCTCGGCCATCAGGGTCAGCATGATCTGCTCGCGCTTGGCTTCATTGGCGCGGACCGTAAAATATTCAGCCTCGGTCCAGCCCGAGTTCTGCAGCACCTGATTGAAGATTTCCGGATCGAAGGTGCCGAGCGTACCATGGAAGGAGGGGTCCTGGCGCAGCATCTGGGCCAGCTTGGCTTCAGACACGCCCAGACCAAAGCGGTTGGCCAGCGTTTCGAGCGTCGCGCCTTCGGACAGGCTCAGCAGCACGCGGGTCGGAAGACCCAGCGCTTCTGCCTGGCTGGTGGTCGGGACAGAACCAAGCTGTCCGGTGATCTGGTTGAGCTGGGTCTGATAGGCCCGCAGGAACTGGCGTGAATTGATTTCCGCATCGCCGACACGCGCGACGGTATTGCTGCCCAGGTCAACAATGACATTGTTGATGCCAAAGCCGGCCACGCCCACGAGCAAGAAAGCGCCCATGATCTTCCCCGGCCAGGATTTTGCAAAGACACGCAAACCATCGAGCATTTCAAGCGTTCCAGTTTCGGGGTCCTGGCCTTTGCCTTTCGGGCAGGGTCGGACTAGTAAGACAATTCGACAGCCGGGGTTAGGGCAAACCCTCCTTCGGCGCAAGAGGCAGGAGTACCACTTTGACTACCATCTCACCCCTGATCGCCGGAAACTGGAAGATGAACGGCCTCACCCACTCGCTCGACGAGCTGGCTGAACTGGCGCGCCTCCTGACCACCGGCGCGTCACCGCGTGCGGTGGTCGTCATCTGTCCGCCCGCAACTTTGTTGGCTGCCGTCGCTGCACAGGGCGCATCGAGTGGCATCCTCGCCGGCGGCCAGGACTGCCACATGGCGGCCTCCGGCGCCCATACTGGCGATATCTCGGCAACCATGCTCGCCGATGCTGGCGCACAATATGTGATTGTCGGCCATTCGGAGCGCCGCACCGACCATGCCGAGACTGACGATATTGTGCGCGCCAAGGCTGAAGCGGCGATTGGCGCCGGCCTCAAGCCGATCATCTGCGTCGGTGAGACGGAAGCGCAACGCGATGCCGGTCATGCTGAAGCCGTTGTCTCGGCACAGCTGGCGGGATCCATTCCCGATGCTGCAGAGCAGCATGAAGTCGTGGTCGCCTATGAGCCGGTCTGGGCCATTGGTACAGGCCGTACGCCCAGCCTCGAGGACATCGCCGCCATTCACGGCGCCATCCGCGCCCGGCTTGTGGAACGCTTTGGCGAGCGGGGTGAAACCATCCGCATTCTCTATGGTGGTTCGATGAAGCCGCAGAATGCGCGCGAGATTCTCGACGTTGAAAACGTCAATGGAGGCCTGGTTGGCGGCGCCAGCCTCTTGGCAAAAGACTTCTATACCATTATCTCCGCCGTATAGACGGGGCATGGGCCATCCAGTCGCGGGCGAAAAAGCTTTCGACCGGCTGGTATTTGCCGCAAGGGGGGTGTATGACCCCGCATCCTTTTTCAATCGGGTCTGTGCGTGCACGGGCCCGGACTGACGCGAAGACAAGAAGTTCATGGCAAACGTTCTGCTAGTCGCCTACCTGCTGATCGTGCTGGCGCTGATCGTCGTCATCCTGCTGCAGCGGTCCGAAGGCGGCGCGCTCGGCATTGGTGGTGGCGGCGGTGGCGGTCTGATGACTGCACGTGGCTCGGCCAACCTGCTCACGCGGACCACGGCGATTCTCGCGGTTCTGTTCTTCGCCTCGGCCATCGGCCTCACCATCCTTTCGGAACTGGATCGCACCACGTCGAGCATTCTCGACAGCGCCGTTCAGGCTGAAGATGGCGCTGCGCCGTCCACGGTTCTTGATGCGCTGAACGCCCTCCAGGGTGATCTGCCGGTTCCTGCTCCTGCTGCTTCCGGCGACCTGCCGGTTCCCGGGGCACCAGCCGAAACGCCCGCCGCGCCGGGTAACTGATCCGCCGAAAGGCGAAACCGAAAAAGGGGATGGCAACATCCCCTTCTTCTTTTTGTGTAGAGGGGGCTTCCCCCTCTGCGAATCGTCAATGTTGTGCTTATGGTGATCGCCCATGGCTCGGTACGTTTTCATCACCGGAGGCGTGGTTTCCTCCCTTGGCAAAGGTCTGGCATCGGCGGCGCTTGGCGCGGTCCTGCAGGCGCGTGGCTATAAGGTCCGCCTGCGCAAGCTCGACCCCTATCTCAACATCGATCCCGGCACGATGTCGCCGACCCAGCACGGCGAAGTCTTCGTCACCGATGACGGTGCTGAGACCGACCTCGATCTGGGTCACTATGAGCGCTTCACCGGTCGCGCCGCCAACAAGCGCGACAACATCACCTCGGGCCGCATCTATTCCGACCTGCTCGCGAAAGAGCGTCGTGGTGAATTCCTCGGCGCGACGGTGCAGGTAATCCCGCACGTTACCGACTCGATCAAGGAATTCGTCCTCGACGGTAATGAGGACTTCGACTTCGTGCTGGTGGAAATCGGCGGCACGGTTGGCGACATTGAAGGTCTGCCGTTCTTCGAAGCAATCCGTCAGCTGGGCAATGAACTGCCGCGCAACCACGCTGCCTATCTGCACCTGACGCTGATGCCCTACATTCCGAGCGCCGGCGAACTCAAGACCAAGCCGACCCAGCATTCGGTCAAGGAACTGCGCTCCATCGGCATCGCCCCCGACGTGCTGCTGGTGCGCTGCGACCGCCCCATCCCCGAGGGCGAAAAGAAGAAGCTCAGCCTCTTCTGCAACGTCCGCGAAAGCGCCGTCATCCAGGGCCTCGACGTCGGCTCCATCTACGACGTGCCGCTCGCCTATCACGAGGAAGGTCTC
>JAAZLP010000409.1 GCA_012799265.1 Phyllobacteriaceae bacterium
CCGCCACATGTGGCGGCGGGATCAATGACGGATAGTGACATGCTCGACCTGAAGCCTCCTTTGTTGCGGCCCTTCTGTACACTGGAGGTTGAGGCTGGTCCCGTGCGCGCGCTGGGCATGGGGCGGCTCGGGCAGCGTCGTGTTGTTCCGATCATCGGCGGACGTGTCTCCGGTCCCCGCCTTAATGGCAGGATCTTGCCGGGCGGCGCAGACTGGCTGACAGTCGCCCACGATGGCGTGTCGGTCCTCGACGCCCGGTATATGCTCGAAACCGATGACGGCGAGATGGTCGAGATCATCGACCAGGGCTTTCGGCATGGGCCAGAGGCGGTGATCAAGAGCCTTGTTGCAGGCGAGGATGTGTCGCCGGAGGCCTATTACATGCGCTCCTCGGTTCGGCTTGAAAGCGGCGCCCCTGCCTATTCCTATGTCAACCGGATGGTCTTTGTCGGCACGGGGGCAAAGACGCCCCACGGCGTGCAGATCGACATCTATTCGGTCGAATAGGCCAATCGAAAACATCCCAAACGATCAAAGCCAAACCAAGCGGGGAATTGTGTCGGAACCACATGTCATCATAGCCGGCGGCGGCATAGGAGGGCTCGCAACCGCGCTTACCCTGCAGCAGATTGGCGTGAAGTTCACCGTGTTCGAAGCGGTCCGGGAGCTGGCGCCACTTGGCGTGGGCATCAACATCCAGCCGAACGCGGTGCGCGAGTTTTACGATCTCGGCATCGGGTCTGAGCTGCTCGACAGCGTTGGCTTGCCGGCGCTCGAATGGGCGCTGGTCGGCCTCAATGGCAATGACGTCTATTCCGAGCCGCGCGGTCTAGGCGCGGGCTACAAGTGGCCGCAATATGCCGTTCACCGCGGTCGCTTCCACATGCTGCTCCATCGCATCCTGGTTGAGCGGGCGGGCGCTGATGTGGTCAAGACGGGCCATCGTGTCACGGGCTATGAGCGCAACAACGATGGGTCCGTGACGGCTCTGATCCAGCGGGCCGATGGCACAGCATTGCGGGAGCAGGCGACGCTCCTGATTGCCGCCGACGGCATTCATTCGAATGTCCGCGCGACGATGCATCCCCATCAGCCGCCGATCCATTGGGGTGGGGCGATCATGTGGCGGGGTACGACATGGGGTAAGCCGATCCGCTCAGGGGCCTCATTTGTTGGCCTTGGTACGCACCGGCAGCGCGTCGTGCTCTATCCAATTTCCCATCCCGACCCGGCGACGGGGCTCGCCATGATCAACTGGATCGCCGAGGTGGTGGTCGACAAGGATGACGGCAGATACCGGGATGGCTGGTTCCGCCCGGTAAAGGTCGAGGACTTCGCGCACCATTTTGACAACTGGACCTATGACTGGCTCGACGTGCCCGACATGCTTCGTCGCTCCGATGTCGCCTATGAGAACCCGATGATCGACCGTGATCCGGTGCCCACCTGGCAGGATGGTCCTGTCGTGCTGATGGGCGACGCCGCACATGCCATGTATCCCACCGGTTCGAATGGCGCGAGCCAGGCCATCATGGATGCCCGCCATCTTGGCGCGGCCATGCTGGAACATGGCGTCAGCCAGGCCGCCTTGCGGGCGTTCGATGAAAAATTCTGTGGCCCGATCTCCGAACTGGTCCTGCGTAACCGTGGCGCTGGTCCCTTTGGCCTGCTCAACATTGTCGACGACCGTTCTGGCGGCGAATTCGACAACATTGACGACGTAATCCCGCCGGAGGAGCGCAACGCCTTCATGGCCAAATACAAGGCCGCGGCGGGCTTCGCCGTCGAACAGCTGAACAATGCGGAGCCCACCATCAAGCCGGGCCAGAAAGTGCGCCAAATCCTTATAGCCTGACGGGTCTGCATGGCGTCTCGCCCGCAGGGGCAGGGCTGAGGCGGCATGTCATTGGTGAAGCTGGCGCAGGCGGGGGACATGCGCACGCAGCTTGCAAGGTCAGGCCATAAAACCTAAAGCCATTGCACCCTATGGAATGTGCAATGTGACGAGTGCTGCCGCCACAAGTCAGGATCTTGCCAAGCAGGAGGCTCGTCGGCCCGGGCTTGCGGAAACCAATGTTGCGCGCCTGGTCTGGCTTCTCGTGTCGCTGGCCGTTCTGGCTCTCGTCCTGATCGCCAGCATTGCTATCGGTTCGCGCGACATTACCGTCACCACCGTGCTTGATGCCCTCTTTGCCTATGATGACAGCGATGACCACGCCATCGTCTTGGCCCTGCGGGTGCCGCGCACCGTTCTCGGGTTACTGGTCGGGATGGCGCTGGGCATGTCCGGGGCGCTGATCCAGGCGCTGACCCGCAATCCGCTCGCTGATCCGGGTATCCTCGGGGTCAATGCAGGGGCTGCCTTCTTCATCGTTCTGGCCATCGGCCTTTTCGGCATCAGCAGCATTTCGGGCTATATCTGGTTCGCCTTCCTTGGCGCCGTCGTCACGACGGTCCTCGTCTATATGATTGGCTCGGTCGGTCGTGCCGGTGCAACGCCTCTTCGACTGACCCTGGCCGGTGTTGCCATCGGGGCCGTGCTGGGCGGCATCTCTTCGGGCATTTCCCTGCTCAATCCTGACATTTTCGATCGCATGCGCAATTGGGCCGCCGGTTCGCTTGTCTCATCCGGCTATGAAGCCGCCTTGGCTATCTTGCCCTTCGTCATTGTTGGCCTCCTGCTCGCCCTGATCATGGCGCGCCCGCTCAATGCCAGCGCCTTGGGCGATGACCTGGCCTCGGCCCTCGGGGCCAATATCATCCGCACGCGCATCGGTACCGTGATCTCGGCCACCCTCCTCCCCGGTTCGGCGACCGCCGCGGCGGGGCCCATCGGTTTTGTCGGCCTCATGGTGCCCCATGCGGCGCGCTGGATTGTCGGCCCAGATCAGCGCTGGATCTTTGCCTATACGATTGTGCTGGCGCCCATCCTGCTGCTCAGCGCTGACATCGTCGGGCGTGTGGTTCTGCGGCCCGCTGAATTGCAGGTGGGCATCGTGACCGCCTTTATCGGCGCGCCGGTGCTGATCGCGCTGGCCCGCCGCCGCAGGATCAGCGGGCTATGAGCGGCAAGATCCAGTTTGGCCGACCGGTCCGTTCCGTAAGGCTCTTTGATCAAGCCTGGTCCTGGCGACTTGACCTTCGTACCCTCGCGGTCTGCCTGATCCTTCTCGCAGCGGCTCTTGCTGTGGCCCTCGTTACACTGGCCAGTGGCGAATTCCCGGTGCCGGTGCCCGATGTGTTCAAGGCGCTGGTGGGACAGGCTGAGGGGCGGGTGCATATGGTGGTGGTCGAGTGGCGCCTGCCGCGCACCGCGTTGACGCTGCTGCTCGGCGCGGCGCTGGGCATTGCCGGCGCCATTTTCCAGTCGCTGACCCGCAATCCGCTCGGCAGCCCTGACATCATAGGCTTCGATGCGGGTGCCTATACCGGAGCGCTGATGGTCATCATCCTGCTCGGCGGCGGCTATTTCGCCATTGCCGCAGGCGCGCTGGCGGGGGGACTGCTGACGGCCGCGCTGGTCTATCTCCTCGCCTATC
>JAAZLP010000410.1 GCA_012799265.1 Phyllobacteriaceae bacterium
CGGGTGGCGCGGTGATCCCCGCAGCTTGAAAGAGGTCCTTGCGATAGTAGAGGGCGCGGGTTTCAACGGCGATTGGCGAGGCCCACCACTGCCCACCGAGATTGTAATAGCCCTTGTCGCCGGCCCAGATATCGGCGGCAACGTCGGTGCCGTGCTCTGCATCATAGGCGGCGAAGGCGTCGTCGAGCGGTGCGAGGGCACCGGCTGCCTGGAACTGTGCGACGACATTGTTGCCGAGCATGGACACATCGGGCAGACCGCCCGTCGTCAGCGCCGTCACAAGCCGCTGCTGCTGCTCGGACCAGGGCACGATTTCCATGACGACATCGATGCCCTCATTCTCGGCTTCGAAGGCGGCGATGATGCCTTCCCAGGCCGCGATGTCATTGGGATTGGTGGAGAATTGCCAGAAAGTCACCGTCTGGGCAAAAGCCGGAGACGCGATCAGAAGCGAGGCAAAGGCCGTCGCCGTCAGCAAAGCATGCCGCATGAATTCCTCCCATTGATGCTCGTCGTTGCGAGCCATTTCCCCGTTAGGAAACAGAATGTGTCATCGTTGACACATGTCATCGTTAACACGTGTCTTGGGGACGGTCAAATCACGAGGGTCAGAGACGAAGGCCGGTAGATTGGCGGACGGTGAGGGCGCTGGGCAGCACCAGTTCTGTCGGATGATCGCCGTGCTCAATGGCGGCCAGTGCCATCTCGAAGGCGTGCTTGCCCAGGTCGGCCAGAGGCTGGCCAACAGTGGTCAGTTCCGGCGAGAGATAGGGGGCCAGCGTGTCATCGAAGCCGACAACGGAAATGTCCTCAGGCACGCGTTTGCCCGCCCGATAAAGCGCGCGCAAGACCCCTGCGGCGAGGATATCGCAGGTCGCAAATATGGCAGTGGGCGGGTTGGCGAGCGCCATCAGTGCTTCGGCATGGCGGCTGCCTTCTTCGCCCGACACATCATTTTCGAAATCATAATAGATGCCGAGGCGGACCAGTTCGTCATCGACCTGCAGGCCGTGCGCCCGCATCCCATCTTGATAGGCGGCGATACGGTCATCCTCCACGGATCGTTGGCGCGCCACGTCGTGGGGATAGAGCTTTGGGTCGCCCCCAACAAAGGCGATGCGCTCATGGCCAAGCGAGACCAAGTGATCGATCGCCTCGCGCGCGCCGACATAGTTATCGACCCGCACATGGGGGACCCCGGGCGTCGAAGAACGCTCAATCTCGATCGCTGGAATGCCGGCAACGGCCAGCAGTTCAACATTGTCCCGGCTCAGGGTAGTACAGAAGAGAACCGCATCGACACGCTGGGCGATGAAGTTCTCGATCCCGTGGCGCTCATAATCCTCGTTGCCGCCATGGTTGAAGATCACGACGCGATAACCGGCGGCAATGGCCGATAGTTCAACCGCGTGTGCCAGCTCCACGAAGAACGGGTTGACGGTAATGGCCGTCAGCATGAGCCCGATGGTGAAGGTGCGCTGGGTGCGCAGGCTTCGCGCCATGACATTGGGGCGGTAGCGGGTGCTTTCGACAGCGGCGAGAACTTTGGCGCGCGCCTCTTCCGAGACATAGCCCTGCTTCTTCAGCAC
>JAAZLP010000411.1 GCA_012799265.1 Phyllobacteriaceae bacterium
ATTGCATCGCGCGGTGCAGGAAGCGGCCGAGGTTGCCGGCATCCGCAAGAAGGTCAGCCCGCATACCTTGCGGCACAGCTTTGCCACGCACCTTTTGGAGCAGGATGTCGACATCCGGGTCATCCAGGTGCTGCTCGGGCACTCCAAGCTTGAGACGACTGCGCTCTACACCAAGGTCTCGACCCGTACGATCCAAGCGGTCGCCAGCCCCCTCGACCGGTTGATGGCGCTGATGGAGGACAAGCCTCCACCCGCCTGAGCCAGTGCGCGCCACTATCGAGGTTGCCGATATCTTTCGCTCTGCCGGCCCTGCCTATCGCGCCGCCCATGCCGAACACCTGAGCCTGGATCAGCTCAAGGTGATGTCGGCGATCGAGACCTGTCGCACTGCTGCTCTGGGCGGTCACGTCGAAGCCTGTTCCGACTGCGGGCATCAGCGGATCGCCTACAACTCCTGTCGCAACCGGCACTGTCCACGGTGCCAGGGCGCGGCGGCACGCACATGGTTGGAGGCCCAGGAGGCCAATCTCCTGCCGGTCGGCTACTTCCATGTCGTCTTCACGCTGCCCGCCCAGATCGGCGACATCGCCTTCCACAACAAGGCGCTGATCTACGATCTGCTGTTCAAGGCGGCGTCCGTGCCCGACTGGGGAGAAGGGCTCCAATGCCCGAAGGAAAGAAATCCGATCTTTTTCATTGGCGCCACCTTGCTATCCGGCCCGTTTGCCGGACCACTCTTGCGTTATGTGGGATGCCTGAAATAAAAAAGCCAGCCCATTTGCTCGGACTGGCAACAGACTGAACCGAAGTGTTCGTCCCGATGGGTTAGTCGAAAATCATGAGTGCCCGCTTGGTCGCTTCCAGGCCGGCAACAGCATCGCCATGCCCTGTGGCGGCAACCGCGGTAAAAATCTGCAACGCCTCGCGATAGCGCTTGAGATGGTAATAGCTCCAGGCCCGCAGCGTCAGAAGATCGTTGCGTTCCGCAGCATAGCGGGCGCGCTGGTCGAGTGCATCGAGCGCGCGGACATAATCACCGATCGAATAGGCGCTGGTCGCCCGTAGGGTGAGAATGGCGATATCGAGCTCAATGATCTGCTTGCTGCTCAGCGGCGCGGCTGCGGCGGCCACGGCAGCCTCGCTGGCAAGGCCCATGCGCACATAGGCCAGCGCCAGACCATAAGCGGCATCGCTCCGCGTGTTCTGCCCAGGCGCCTGCAGCGCACGATTGAAGAGATCAACCGCCTCTGCCGGACGATTGGCGCGCATCATGCACCAGGCACGCGAAAGCGCTGCCCCCGGCGAAAGGCTCGCCGCCGGAACATAGGTGGTGCAGGTAGAGGTCGAGCCACCCCCGCTACCACCGCCGCCGCTCGACGCAACCGTCTGCGCCGGCTTTGGGTTGGTCGCCGCAACGCGCGGTTCGCTGGTGAGCGCCACCTGCTGCACCGATGGGACGACCGTGCTGGTCGGTACCCCGCCCCCCTTACCAAAACTGGTGATGCGCACCGAGCGGCCGGCCCATTGCGCCTGCATGGATTTTACCGTTGCATCGTCGCCAAGCGCGTTCGCAGCCACGACAATGCCATAGGCGGCGGGCTCAAGATCGGGCTGCCAGCGCAAGGCCAGCGAGAACCACTCGAGGGCGGTCTGCGGCTGCTGGAAGGCATAGGCATACCAGCCCAGTTCTTGGGCGGTGTTTGCCGAAGGCGCCGAGAGCGTTGCGTCAGCAATCCGACCCAGCACCTGCTGATCCAATGCCCGGCGCGGTTCGGCCGAAAGCAGCGCCGCAGCAGCATCGAGATAAAGCG
>JAAZLP010000412.1 GCA_012799265.1 Phyllobacteriaceae bacterium
ACGTCCTTCACCGTGCCGGCAAGGCTGGGCGGTACGAACGGAATCTTCCTCGCATGGGCGGATGGCGAGGCGGTGTGGGACGTTGTCCGGGCCATCTATGGCAGTGAAGGCGAGGTCGCTCTCGACGTGATGGGCGATACGCACTTTTTCGGCGGCGCGAACTACAGCGACGCCTTTGGCGCCATGATGGACTCCTGTGCCTAGGGTTTTTTCGCTATCGCGTGGGCATGGGCCATGGTGAGCGCGGCAAGGATATCTTCTGAATTCGCCTCAGACAGTACCATGGTCGTCCAGCCCTGGAGGCCCCAAGCATTTGGTACTTTTAAGAATATCGTGGGTGCGAGCTGGCATTTGAACTCTTGCTCGTCCGGCGTGAACTTCAGATTGGCAGTAAGTCCGTCCGCAGCGAGCGTGGCGAAAGTGCGCCGAACCTTGAAGGCAATGCGGTCGAAATGCGGGGCGCTGACGGCGCCGGGCAGGGACATTGCTATTTCAGTGAAGGTTTCAGAATTTGCCATAGTGCCTTGTCCTAAAACGAAAAAAGCAGGGCGCGAGGCCCTGCTTTCAAAAGTTTTATCGACAATACGTTGGTCTTAAATGCGCTACAAAGCGCGATGCCAACGCTCCTCCCTTGACGTTGTCGACGTCCGGCGGTTTGGGCCGCCTTTGTTTTATTGCGTGGGAACCTAACAAGTGTTTCGGGGTCTGCCAAGCGGATTCTGCATAGCTTGTATGCTTGCATCGATTGGATGGTTAGGATTTGTGTGGGCGACAACAAAAGCCACGAGTCGACTTGGGCATAATGGGTTAGGTTGCTTACCCATGTCCTGTCGAGGACCTTGAATTTTCTGGAGTTCCCATGCGTCTTTCCCGCTACTTCCTGCCGGTGCTGCGCGACGTGCCCAAGGAGGCCGAGATCGTATCGCACCGTTTGATGCTGCGCGCCGGTATGATCCGCCAGCAGGCCTCGGGGCTCTATTCCTGGCTGCCGCTCGGCTACAAGGTGCTGATGAAGGTCCAGAAGATCATCGAGGAAGAGCAGAACCGCTCGGGCGCGATCGAACTGCTGATGCCGACCATCCAGTCCGCTGACCTCTGGCGCGAGTCAGGCCGCTACGATGCCTATGGCAAGGAAATGCTGCGCATCGAAGACCGCCACGAGCGCGAGTTCCTCTATGGCCCGACCAATGAGGAAATGGTGACGGACATTTTCCGCACCTATGTGAAGTCCTACAAGGACCTCCCCCTCAACCTCTACCACATCCAGTGGAAGTTCCGTGACGAGGTACGTCCGCGCTTCGGCACCATGCGCAGCCGCGAATTCCTGATGAAGGACGCTTATTCCTTCGATCTCGACAAGGATCGCGCCGTCGCCGCCTACGAGCGCATGTTCGTGGCCTATCTGCGCACCTATGCCCGCATGGGCCTGACCGCCATTCCGATGCGCGCCGATACCGGCCCGATTGGTGGCGATCTCAGCCATGAATGGATCATCCTGGCGGAAACCGGCGAAAGCCAGGTGTTCTGCCACGCCGACCTTCTCGAAAAGCCCATTCCGGGCAAGGACGTCGACTTCCGCGGCGACCTCAAGCCGATCTTCAATGATTGGACCTCTCTCTACGCGGCGACGGAAGAAATGGTCGACCAGGCTGAGTACGAAGCGGCCGTGCCGGAAGACAAGCGCGTTTCGGCGCGCGGTATCGAGGTGGGCCACATCTTCTATTTCGGCACGAAATATTCCGAGCCGATGAAGGCCAATGTGACCGGTCCGGATGGCAAGGATATCACCGTTCATATGGGTTCCTACGGCATCGGCCTGACCCGCGTCGTGCCGGCAATCATCGAAGCAAGCCATGACGAAAACGGCATTATCTGGCCGGTCTCGGTGGCGCCGTTTGAAGCCGTGCTGATCAACCTCAAGGCGGGCGATGCCGACACCGACGCCGCTTGCGACAAGCTTTATGAAGAGCTGACCGCCGCTGGCATCGACATGCTCTATGACGACCGCGACCAGCCGGCCGGCAGCAAGTTTGCCACCGCCGACCTCGTTGGTATCCCGTATCAACTGATCCTCGGGCCGCGCGGCCTCAAATCGGGCGAAGTCGAAATCAAGCATCGCAAGACGGGCGAACGCGAAACGCTGCCGCTCTCCGGCGCTGTCGAGCGCCTTCGCAGCCTCATTGAACCGCAGCGGATGAACGACATTTGACCGACACCAATGCACAGCACCGGGCGATCGGGGGCACGCGCCCCTTCGCCCGGTTTGAATGGATCATTGCCGGGCGCTATCTGCGCGCGCGCCGCAAGGAAGCCTTCATCTCCGTCATCGCCAGCCTGACCATGGTCGGCGTGGCCATCGGCGTGGCGACGCTCATCGTCGTCATGTCGGTGGTGAACGGGTTCCGGGGCGAGCTGCTCGACAAGATCCTTGGCCTCAATGGCCATTTCACCGCCTATCCCATCGAGAGCCAGTTCACCGATTACAAGGCGACGATTGACGAGCTCGAGACCATCGAAGGCGTGAAGTTCGCTGTCTATTTCGTCGAGGGCCAGGTGCTGGCCTCCGGTCGGGGCTCTTCGACCGGCGTTTCCGTGCGCGGCATGGATGAGGAAAACCTCAAAAAGCTCGAGCTGCTCTACAATTCGGCAGAGCAGGGCGGCTTTGACCAGTGGGACGACAGCAAGGGCGTGGCCATCGGCTATCGCCTGGCGCAGAATCTGGGTCTGGGCCTCGGCGATCAGGTCCAGATCATCAATCCCGAGGGGACGATGACGCCCTTCGGCTCGACGCCGCAGATCCGGTCCTATCCGGTCAATGTCATCTACAATCTCGGCATGGTCGAGTTCGACAGCTTCTACATGTATATGCCGCTCGAGCCCGCGCAGGACTATTTCAAGATGGTCGACGAGGTGCTCAAGCCCGGCATGGGGCCGCTCGACCCGCTGGCGAGCGACGAAGAGATCGACGCTGCCTATGAGCGGATTCCGCGCGCGACGGCTGCCGAAATCTTCCTCGACGATCCGGACTCGGTGAACCTCGTCCGTCCGCGAATTGAAGCGCGGGACGATATTCGCCCGATGATCCTGACCTCCTGGCAGCAGCGCAACGAGACCTTCTTCTCTGCATTGCAGGTCGAGCGCGTGGTGATGTTCACCATCCTCTCGATGATCATCCTGGTGGCGGCGTTCAACATCATCTCCAGCCTCATCATGCTGGTGAAGGACAAGGCAGCGGACATCGCTGTGCTGCGCACAATGGGGGCTACACGCGGCTCGATCATGCGGATATTTTCGATTACCGGTACGGCAATCGGGGTCATCGGCACGCTGGCCGGGACGGTGATCGGGCTGATTGTCGCCGCCAACGCGGAAGCGCTGCGCGCGTCGATCTCCAACCTGCTCGGTGTGGCCCTGTTCCCGCCGGAAGTCTTCTTCCTCTCCTCGCTGCCCAGCCGTACCGACCCGGTGGAGGTGACCGTCGTCGTCTGCATGGCACTCGGCCTCAGCTTCCTCGCGACGCTCTATCCGGCATGGCGCGCCGCCCAATATGATCCGGTGGAGGCCCTGCGCTATGAGTAAGCCGCATCTGCGCCTTTCCGGCGTGCATCGCCACTATGGTGAAGGCGACCGCATGGTACGCGTTCTGGAAGCGGCCGATCTGGAAGTCCAGAGCGGCGAGCTAGTCGCGCTTGTGGCGCCTTCCGGCGCGGGCAAGTCCACCCTGCTGCATCTCTGTGGCCTGCTGGAATCGCCACAGGCAGGCGAGATCGAAATCGTCGGCCAGCCGACGAGCAAGCTGGGCGATCGCGGGCGCACGCAGCTTCGCCGCTCGACCGTGGGCTATGTCTATCAGTTCCACCATCTGCTGCCCGAATTCACGGCGCTCGAAAATGTGGTCATGCCGCAGATCATCGCCGGCAAGCCGCAGAAGGCCGCCGAAGAGCGGAGCATGGAATTGCTTGACCTGCTTGGCGTGGCGCCGCGCGCGAGCCATCGACCTGCGGAACTGTCCGGTGGCGAACAGCAGCGCGTCGCCATTGCCCGCGCCGCCGCGAACCATCCGCGGGTGATCCTCGCCGACGAACCGACCGGCAATCTCGACCCGGAAACCAGCGACCTGGTGTTTGAGGCGCTCAAGAGCCTGATCCGCAACGAAGGCGCCGCGGCTTTGATCGCAACGCACAATTACGATCTGGCGCGCAGAGCGGACCGGATCGTGACGATCAAGAATGGGCTGGTTGTGGCGCATACGGTTTAGGGGCAGGGGCTGTTTATCGGTCCGGTGTGTGTTGCACCCCTCTCCACCACGCTGCGCGTGGTCCCCCTCTCCCGCAAGCGGGAGAGGTGAAGAGGCGCCGGAGCTTTCCTC
>JAAZLP010000413.1 GCA_012799265.1 Phyllobacteriaceae bacterium
CTCGGGATCGTTGGCCCAGAAGCCGCTCGGGAACATGCTGCAATGTCCTTGGCCGTGATCCTGCATCAGCACCCGGTTCAGATCTTCCCGGTTGAGCGCCCAGTTCATGACTGACGAACACAAATATCGGCTGTCCGGCGTCAGCACTGATGGGACCAAATCGGCTTAACTGAGAACGGAGGATTTCTGGTTCATCGTAGCCTTTCAAAGGAGCGAAGATGAGACAGAAATCCGGAACCGGGAAAGCGCCGGCAGAGCAGGTCATCAAAGACATCCGCCGCGCAACCCGCAAGCAATATTCGGCCGAGGAGAAGATCCGCATCGTGCTGGAAGGCTTGCGCGGCGAAGAGTCGATCGCGGCGCTGTGCCGGCGCGAGGGGATCGCGGAGAGCCTTTATTACACCTGGTCGAAGGAATTCCTGGAAGCCGGCAAGAAGCGGCTTGCCGGGGATACGGCGCGCGCCGCCACCAGCGACGAGGTGAAGGTGCTGCGCAAGGAGGCGCGCGATCTCAAGGAGGTCGTCGCCGAACAGGCGCTGGAACTGCGGATTCTTAAAAAAAGCATGATTGCGGATGGGGGCGACGACGAATGAGATACCCCGCATCCGAGAAGCTGGAGATCATTCGGCTCGTCGAACAATCGCATCTGTCGGCGCGGCGCACGCTGAAAAAACTCGGTATTCCGCGCGCGACTTTCAACCGCTGGTATGATCGCTATCTCTCCGGTGGCGTCGATGCACTGGAGGATCGCAGGCCCCGGCCGCACCGGGTCTGGAACCGCATCCCCGAGGAGAAGCGCGATCAGATCATTGAGCTGGCGTTGAACGAGCCGGAGCTGTCGCCTCGGGAGTTGGCAGTCACCTTCACCGACACGAGGGGCTACTTCGTCTCGGAATCCTCAGTCTATCGCCTGCTCAAGGCCCACGACCTGATCACCAGCCCCGCCTTCATCGTCATCAAGGCCGCCGATGAGTTCCACGACAAGACGACGGCGCCCAACCAGCTCTGGCAGACCGACTTTACCTACTTGAAGGTGATCGGCTGGGGGTGGTTCTACCTGTCGACCGTGCTCGACGACTTCTCTCGCTACATCATCGCCTGGAAGCTGTGCACCACGATGAAGGCCGAGGACGTCACCGACACGCTGACCATCGCGCTGCAGGCTTCTGGCTGCGACAGCGCCAGGGTGGTGCAGCGGCCGCGGCTGTTGTCCGACAACGGCCCCTCTTACGTCTCTTCCGACCTGGCCGCATGGCTATCCGACAAGGGCATGGAACATACGCGCGGTGCGCCCTGCCATCCTCAGACCCAAGGCAAGATCGAGCGATGGCACCAGACGCTGAAGAACCGCATCCTGCTCGAAAACTACTTCCTGCCGGGTGATCTCGAGCAGCAGGTCGCGGCGTTCGTCGATCACTACAACCACCGCCGCTACCACGAGAGCCTCGACAATCTCACCCCTGCCGACGTCTACTTCGGGCGCGGCGATATCATCACGCTGGAAAGGGAAAGGATCAAACGCGAAACCATCAAACAGCGCCGCTTGCTTCATCAAGATGCAGCAGCCTAATGTGACAAACCTGATGGACCAGAGCCTCCGTTAGCTCACGCCGCCTGTTGTCCCAAAAACCCTGACGACGGACAGGGGCGTACATGTTCCCATCGGTGTCCGTGCCCATTGCGAAATATTCCTCGTAATCGACCGCGAGCCACCGTTCCTCGAC
>JAAZLP010000033.1 GCA_012799265.1 Phyllobacteriaceae bacterium
AATCGCCGATCTGCTCGACACGGTCTCGACCTGGCCCCACGCCCACGTCCTCGTGACGCCCCGCTCTCTGGGGCCGGATGGGCTGTCGCCGCTTCGCCGCACAATCCTCGAGCCGCTTGTCCGCGGCGCCGGTAAGAGCCGCACGGTGCTCTGTGCCGTGCCCTGGCCGAAAATCTGGACGCGCTATCTCAATGCGGCGCTGAGCCATGCCGGCGCCGACAAGCGCGTGCGGCTCAGGGCGCCCCATTCCGGCCAGCATATCGGCCCGGCCCGAGCGATGGCCTTGCTGCAGGGCGACATCGAGCGCGGTGAAGCGCCAGAAGGTCAGATGTGGCCAAGACTCAACGCGAAAATCGAAGCCCGCAATGCCCAAACCCTGTTGGCGGCGCCCGAGCTCAGCGAACCGGTCTTTACCCGCGCCGAGGTAGCCGATCTCCTGTCGCGTTATCTCGGACTTGGAGGGCCGGCCCTGGCCGCCCGCGTCGACAAGACCCTCGAAGCTCTCGATGCACTGCCCCTGCCCAATCCGTTGACCGGGGAACCGACATCGTGGCTGTCAACCCGCGCGACGCTCGAACGGGCTCGGCGCATTGCCTAGAGACAGCACTAGGCATAAGAGCTAGTCATCTTGTGGTCACAGTAATAGGTCTTCCCACTACCGTGCCCAAATTGCAGGTTCGCAACGCCAAAGCGACGACGGGAAGATACCGCTATGAACACGGATCGCAGGCCGTTGCGGGCTAGCTTTCAGTACATAAGACTCCGGAGCATCTGGGCCGTTGTGTCTCATTTTCGTCAAGCTTGGCGTGCAATCCCGGGCAGACCGAATTAGCTCCCAAATGCCTTAAAGTCCGGCATGTGTGTTTGCTATGGCGCGTTTTTGGGCGGCGATGCGGAAGGGGGCGTTGAGGGCGCCGTAGCCGTTGTAGGGGCCTCTGCGTTCGACGACTTCGAAGAAAAAGCCTTCGCCGATATTGGTGGAATAGAGCTGGAAAAATTCGCCGCCGGCATCGCGGTCATAAAGGATGTTGGCGGCGCGTAGTGTTTCGATCATCGATGCCGGAAGCCTGAACCTTGCCTCGAGATCGGCGTAGTAGTTCTCGGAGATCTCGAGCGTGGTCATGCCGTTGGCGCGCAGAGCTTCCGCCGTAGCAAAAATATCATTGCTGGAAAACGCCAGGTGCTGGATGGAGGAGCCAAAGGTTTCTGCGATGAACCGACCGGCCAGCGTGCGGTGACTTTCGGCGCCGTTCAGTGTCAAGCGGAGGGTGCCGCTTGAATTGTCGATGACCTGACTGCGGACAAGGCCGGACGGGTCGACGACGTCGACCATCGGGCTTTTCTCAGTGACGAAGATGGAGCGGTAGAAGAGAAGCCAGGTCAGCATCTCTTCGTAGTTCATGGTCTGCGCCACGTGGTCAATTCGCAGGAGGCCCGCATCCGACAGGGCCTGGTCATCGTCCACGGGGTTAAACTCGACCTCCCAGACGCTGCGCAGCGGGCTCTTTTCATCGAGGAAGTAGATGGCACCGCCACCCACGCCTCGAATGGCCGGAATTGGCAGCTGGTCGGACCCAACATTCTGACCGAACATCTGCGCCCCAAGCGCGCGAGCGCGTTCGGCGGTGGCCTCGGCGTCTTCGACCGACAGGCCCATCGCATAGGCTGAGGTCCCATGCGCTATGTAGGCAGAATGGGCCAGGCCCTCGCGTTCCGTGTTGATGATGATGTTGATGTCGCCCTGTGTGTAGCGTTCGACCGATTTGGACTTGTGTCGTCCGCTCAACCGGAATCCGAGCCTGCGAAGCTGGGTCGCAAGGCTTATGGCTTCGGTTTCGTCGGCCGCAAATTCGACAAAGGCGACGCCGCGGACTTCAACGCGCGGTGGGAGGACCGGAAGGTCGAGTGCCAGATCAGGCTCGCTCGTACGCACCTGATCCATGAGATAGACCAGTGATCTATGACCATCGGCGGCGATAGTGCGCGGAGACCCCGCGCGGAACTGGTCATTGAATATTTCGAGCGAGATCGGTCCCGCATAGCCGGTCGCGGCTACCGCCCGCATGAAGTCCACGACGGGCAGATCACCTTCGCCGGGCATGCTGCGGAAATGACGGCTCCAGTACAGCAGGTCCATGTCGATCCGCGGCGCGTCGGCGAGTTGGACGATGAAAATCTTGTCCCCGGGTATAGAACGGATGGAATTGGGGTCGATGCCCCGAGACAGCGTATGGAAGCTATCGAGGATGATGCCGACGTTGCTGTGCTCCGCGCGTCGCACGATTTCCCAGGCGTCGCGGTGATCATTGACATGGCGCCCCCATGCGAGGGCTTCATAGCCGATGCGCAGATTGCGTCTTGCAGCTCTTTCGCCCAGCGCGCGCAGATCCGCAGCGGCGCGATCAATGCCGCCCAAGGCGAGCGGGGATACGTTGGAGCAGATCAGGATGAGGTCAGTTCCAAGCTGTTCCATCAGGTCGAATTTGCGCTCGGCCCGATCAAAGGCCTCGCCGCGCTGCGGCTCTGGTAAGCCCTCAAAATCGCGAAATGGCTGAAACAAGGTTATGGCCAGGCCAAGATCCTCGACCATCTGCCTGACCTCGCGCGGCGATCGATCGAAGGCAAGGAAGTCATTTTCGAAGATCTCCACGCCGTCAAAGCCCGCCGCGGCGATGGCCTCCAGCTTCTCGCGCAAATCTCCGCTTATCGACACGGTCGCAATAGATGTCTTCATGCTCGCCTCCCACGGGCGAAGTGTACGAACCAGTTAGTACACACGCAAGGGGGGTGGTGACTCAGCCCGGCCACTGAGGGGTCGCAATGGCGGTCGGGCTTCTTATCGAGGGGCGGGCTACGACTTGCAGGGAGGATTCGCTGATGAGGTCAGGGATGCCGGACAGTATCAGGCATCCGGGGTGTCAGCGCTCAGTCGCTCAGCTTTTCCGCGCGCACGACAAAGCGCTGAACCATATCAACAGTGTGTCGACGCAGAGAGGCTTGATGCTCGGTGTCACCCACGTCTTTGCCGAAGATCTTCGAGAAGGTGGCGCGATTGGAAACGTTGAAGAAGCAGAGCGCACTGATCTGCCAGTGGATTTCCAGAGGATCGAGGCCGGGGCGGAAAAGCCCCTCTACCACGCCCCTGGCGTAGATTTGCTCAATATTGGCGATGGCGGTGACGTTCAGTTCGCCAATGGCGCTGGAACGCTCGAGGAACTCGGCATGGTGGATATTCTCGATCATCACCATGCGAATGAATTCCTCATGCTGATGGTGGTGATCGAAGGTGAACTCCACCAGACGGCGCAGGGCCTCAAGGGACGACAGACCGTCAATATCCAGCCGGGCTTCACCCTCGCGAACTTGCCGATAGGCGTGCTCGAGGGCGCTGACATAGAGGCCCTCCTTGCTGCCAAAATAGTAGTAGATCATGCGCTTGGAGGCGCGGGTTTTGGCGGCAATTTCATCGATGCGGGCGCCCGAAAGGCCGTTCAGCGCAAATTCCTGCGCCGCCACTTCGAGAATATTCCGCTTCGTCCCCTCCGGGTCCTGCGTCCGGGACGCGCCAGTGGCGCGTTTGGAACGAGAGGTGGATACGGATTTCACCATGCCGTCGCAGCCCTGCTGGCGGCAATTGACTAAACTAACCAGTTCGTACATTTTGCCGCGAATTGCCTTGAAACATTTATCGGGTGCTTCGGGTGAAAGACAAGGCCGCTACCACTATCGAGGTGAGAGGTGCCTGGGGAGTTCCTGCCTTTGCCTGATACCAGCCCATCGCCCATGCACATGCGGCTTGGCCCAATTGTACAGGGCAGGGTGCCAGACGGGGATTCTGTCACTATCGGGCTCATCGGACGGGGCATTGGTGCATCTCTCACACCACGGATGCACGAGGCCGAGGGCGCCCGGCTCGGACTCGACTATCGCTACCATCTCATCGACTTCGATACATTAGGGCTCGCTGACGACCAGTTGAGACATGTGCTCAATGAGGTCAGGGAATTGGGCTTTGCCGGCATTAACGTCACCTACCCCTTCAAGCAGGCGATTGTGCCCCTGATCGACCAGATTGCGCCGGACGCCGAGGCGATTGGTGCAGTCAATAGTGTGGTTTTTCGTGCGGGCAAAGCGGTGGGGCACAACACCGATAACTGGGGCTTTGCCAAAAGCTTCCGAGTGGGTTTACCGGATGTCGCCTGCAAGCGCGTCCTCCAACTGGGTGCAGGCGGGGCAGGAGCCGCCGTGGCTCACGCCCTGCTTGAATGCGGGGTTCAGACGCTGGCGATCGTCGACATCGTTCCTCAACGGGCGGAAGCCTTGGCGGCAGATCTGCGTGCACTTTTTGGAGCAGAGGTAACTGCGAGTAGCGACCCGTCGACAGAGGCTCGCGTTGCCGATGGCATCGTCAACACAACCCCGGTTGGTATGGCGAAACTTCCAGGCATGCCGATCGCTGCTGAGCTTCTGGAGCAGCGGCACTGGGTTGCCGACGTGATCTATTTTCCGCTTGAGACAGCGTTCATGGCTGAGGCCCGTCGTCGGGGATGCGAGGTGCTTTCTGGCGCAGGCATGGCGGTTTATCAGGCGGTGCGTGCCCTGGAACTCTTTACAGGACTAGAGGCAGATGCCTCGGCTATGGAGGCTACATTCCGCGCGGCCGTTTCCCGCTGAAGGCGTCCAGTCGACAGGATGTAGTCCACACCCGCCGAAATATGCGTCGTTAGCTTGAGGATGCTGTTCTCGACATCGCGGGCGATGGCCAGTTCGAACATGGCTTTGTGGTCGTCCATGACGGAGGCGCCTCGAAAACTCTGCGCCAGCATATGGTAGCGGATAAACCGGTCAAAGACTGAGGCGTGCAGATCGAGCAGTGTGCGCGAACCGCAGGCCGAGATCAGTGCATTGTGGAAGGCGAAATCGTAGCGCACCCACTGGGCCGTTCGCGTGATGTCCCCGTTGAGCAATTGCTGTTCCACCACCGATAGTTTGTGGTGCGCCGCGACGACGCGCCCCTCCCAGTCCAGGTCTCCCGCCGCGAAGGAAAGGCGTAAAGCGTGGCTTTCGAGGAGAAGGCGAAGGTCCGCAACCTCGCGCAGATTGGCCTCCGTGGCAGATGCCACTTCAAATCCGCGCTGGCCCTCCGCGGTTACCAGATTTTCGCTGGCGAGGCGGTTCAGAATTTCCCGAAGCGTGCTGACGCTGACTTCGTATTGCGTCTTGAGCGCGTCGAGCTTCAGCTTTTTGCCGGGCGGCAAGGTGCCGGCGATGATGTCGTCTCTAATGCGCCGCAGCGTTAGTTCCGAAATGCTTTCTTCCATCATGACGGCTCAGGTCTTGCTGTGGGCGGAACGCCAACAGACGGGGCAAAGGATATCGTAGCACATACCATATGAGGTAATCAAAAATAACTGGCAAAATTGTATCTATAGGCTAATTTCACATCGATCGGAATCCGGAATTGACTTGAACGAACTGTTTCGTACATTGTGTCGCCAGGACGAGAGCAGCGGCGGGAGGCCGTGTCGTTCCTAGGGAAAAAGCCTGCCGAGCAGGCAAAGGGAGGATTGAATGAATTTTGGTTTCACGCGCCGCGCCTTGCTGATTGGCAGCCTCATGTTGGCTGCAGCCGCGCCGGTGATGGCTCAAGACAAACCCGTGCTGCGTTTTTCGGCCGTGTTCTCTGAACAGGACATCCGCGCGGAG
>JAAZLP010000414.1 GCA_012799265.1 Phyllobacteriaceae bacterium
CTCGGGATCGTTGAGAACGCTGTTGGCGCAACCGGCAGTGAGAAGTGTCGCGCCGACAAGCAGCGTTGAAATCAGGATTCGTGTCATTGTTCCCTCCATTCTGGACCTTGAGTCATCGTGCCAGGGATGCGCAGATGGTTCTCCCCCCTGTTCAGGGGGAACGGAACGCCAAGTCAACAATCCACTCAATCGGGTGGCGGGTTGGCGTTGTGCAGGGTTTCCAGGTCGAGCGGTTTTGGGCCGCCGGAGCGGATGACCGGCCATAGTATGGGCAGGTAGATCGCCGCGAGGGCCATGAAGGCGGTGGCAGCAGGTTCGAACCTGGAATGCACCACCATCAGCGCGGCGCCGCCGATGACAATGGCGACGGCGAACGCGGCCACTATGCAGGTGGCGAGCCATTCGCCTCGGCCTGGTCCGGTTTGGATAACGGCGTCGGGGTTGGCTTTCTTCAGCCGCCGCGCCAGGGTGAAGGTCAGGCCTCGGAAGGTGGCATCGCGCCGCTGGAGCCGACCCCAGTAGCGGCGCTCCTGCTTGGTCCAGCGCGGCCAGTAGATGTCCGAGAGCTTGTGAACCCGACCGGTCTTCTCCACCAGTACGCAGCGCGCCGCCGAGTTGGTGCCTTCGGCCAAGTTGAGTCGCATGGACGCGATATCGGTGAGCGCCACATGGCCCTCGCTGGAGCCGATACGCCAATGCAGTACGACCCCGTCCAGCCAGTAGGCCCGTTGCCGGTGAAACGGACCGGGGCGGAAGACATGGCCATGCTGGCTCAATTCGCGGGCATTGGTCATTGGCTACCCTCGGGGAGCTCCAGCCACTCAAAGCCATAGGCCGCTTCGCATTCCTGATGACGTATCAAAAAGGCGAGGGCGCCTTCCTCTCCCCCCTTTGCAAGCGTCTCCTCAAGCACCGTGTCCACCACTTCAAAGGTGGCGGCGTTGAACTGATCGTCGCTGAAAGTCGCCAAATCCGTGTGATCGGCTCGGATCTTGTCGTAGATCACAGACAGCCGCCGCTCGATTTCGGGTTGGTGCCCGGGATAGATGGTGCCAAATACCAAAGTTGTCGCGGCGCAGTCCACGTGTTGGTCAAGGCTCTGCGCATGGGCCGCACCAGCGCCAAGACCGGTGACGATCGCGACCAATGCGATGAAGTGGCGGGGTATCATGTCGTTCTCCTGTCGCATTTCCGGTGCCAGACGCCGCCGCCCTGGTTTGCCGTCATGGCAGGAACCTTGTGGCGATCATGTCCGAGCAGGACTCCGATGCCGGCCCGGCCAGAGGTCTGCCGGTGATCTGCCACAGCCCGTCATCGCGCCGGGTCAACTGACCGCGGAAATTGGCAGAACCGTATCCCTCGGGCTCCAGCAGCCACTCTTCGTGCTGGAACTGGAGATGACCGGCAGTGTTGGCACCGCGCGGCTCTGTCAGGAGAACCCCTGAGATCGTGAAGCTGCCCGCAACGCCCGCAAACGCGCCATTCGCGCCGGCGAGAACGGGAACGATGCCTAGCGTGCCATCGACGCGCAACTCCGTTCGCCCCTCGATCTCGCTGACCGCGATATCGAGCACGACGCCGTGTTCGCCGTCTTCACACAGATAGCTC
>JAAZLP010000415.1 GCA_012799265.1 Phyllobacteriaceae bacterium
CGAGCTCTGGGAGAACCGCGCGCTGATCGGGGGCGGCCTCGTGGCCTTCACCCATGGCGTGTGGTGTCTCGTTGCCATTCTCGTTGTACGCGATCCCTTTGCCGAGCTGGCCTCCTGCACCCTGACCATTGCCCTCACCGTTGGCATGGTGGCGCGCAATTTCGGGCTGGATCGCATGCTGACGCTGCAGATCCTTTTCCTTTCAGTCCCGCTCTGGATCGCCATGATCCTGCGCGGCGATATTTATCACCAGTTGCTGGCCGCCTTCATCGTTGTCCTCCTCATCAGCTTCCGCAAGCTGGCCGGGGACGTCCGCGCGCTGCTGCTGTCAGCGGTCCATGGGCGCGCTGAGGTATCGCGTCTGGCGGCCGAGCTCGATATGGCGATCACCACGCTCGAACATGGCCTCTGCCTGCTCGATGAAAAGGGCGCCGTCAGCGTCGCCAATGACCGGGCCCTCAGGCTTTTCAACATGATGGGCGTCTCCAATCTTATTGGGACGCCGCTTTCGACAGTGCTCGACCAGCTGGCCGCCGCCGAAACCCTGCCGCGCAGCGCCACCGATCGCCTGATGGAGATGGTTGGTCGCAATGTTTCGGGCAAGGTCGTGCTCAATCTGCCCCAGGGCGGCTATTACGAAGTCACCGTCAGTTCGCGTGACGATCGCTGCGTGCTGCTGTTCGAAGATATCAGCGAGCGCGTCGCTGCCGAAGAGCGCATCAGCTACATGGCGCGCCATGATACACTGACGGGCCTGCCCAACCGTACCTGCTTCGGCGAACTGGTGGGCGCGGACCTTGATGCGCGCAATATCGGCTCGGGCGAGGCGCGCAATGTATCGCTGATGATCATCGACATTGATGACTTCAAGCATGTCAACGATTCCTACGGCCATGTTGTGGGCGACTCCCTGCTGATGGAGGTCGCTTCAAGGCTGCAGAAAGCCCTGCCAGAGAGCGCGCTGCTGGCGCGGCTGGGTGGGGATGAATTCGTCGTCTATCTCGACAGGGTCGCGAGCGAGGAAGATCTGCGCGCCAATAGCCGCCGCATCCTCGAAGCTTTCCATGCGCCGTTCCGTCTCAAGGGCCTCACCCTCACGATCAGCATCAGCCTCGGCATCGTGGTCAGCGCCTCGCCCCAGCATCAGCTCGATGACCTGATGACGCGGGCCGATCTGGCGCTCTATGCGGCCAAGGCCGATGGCAAGGGCAAGTGCCAGGTGTTCCACGCCAAGATGGACACCGATTACCACTACCGCCAGCGGCTCAAGACCGATCTCAAGGACGCGGTGCAGAACAATGGCCTGTCGCTGGCCTTCCAGCCGCTGCTCGACATTGGCTCGCGCAAGGTTGTTTCCTGCGAAGCCCTGGCGCGCTGGGAACATCCCGAGCTCGGCTCCATCCCGCCCTCGGTCTTCATCCCGATGGCCGAAGAAGCTGGCCTCATTTCCGATATCACCGCCTGGGTGCTTGCCGAAGCGACGCGCCAATGCGCCCTCTGGCCGGGCGAAATCGGCGTTGCCGTCAATGTCTCGGCGCGCGACTTCCGCGGCATCGACCTCGTTGAAGTCGTTGATGACGCGCTGACCCAGTCCGGCCTTGCCCGCTCGCGCCTCGAAATCGAGGTCACCGAAACCGCCGTTATCGAGGATCCCGATGTGGCCAAGACGGTGCTGTCGGGTCTTGCTGCCCAGGGCGTCGGGATTGCGCTTGATGATTTCGGCACCGGCTACTCATCACTGAGCTATCTCAGCGCGCTGCCCTTCACCAAGCTCAAGATTGACCGCTCCTTCGTCAACGACATTTCGAGCAATGAGCGCGCCCTGCGCCTCCTCATCAATCTTGCCCGGCTCGGCCGCGATCTCGACCTCACCGTGGTGGCTGAGGGTGTCGAAACCGAAGAACAGCTATCCATCATGCAGGACCAGACCCAGGTCCAGCAGGTCCAGGGCTACTTCTTCAGCCGTCCGCTGCCGACCCGTGACATCGCCGAACTGATCACCCGCCTCAACGCCCCCTATGTGGCGCGCAAGGCCGGGCAAAAGTTGCGGCATGGTTAATCCATTTTAACTAGCTGAAAGAGCTAGGGTTTTTACGCATGTCGACCTAAAGTCGCGCTGCATACAAGAAAATTGCCCATGCGAATATGCTTAATTTTGGGTTAAGAACTGTCTCAGCTTTGGCGGGGCAGTAGTATGAGTGCTGAAAATCAGGCGACCGCAAGTGCAGGGTCGCGCTTCGCATCGACCTTGATTGATCTGCTCGATTCGGTTCGCTACCGACGTGTTTCCCCGGAAGAACAATTCGATCCCGTTTACAGGCTGCGCTACGAAGCCTATCGGCGGGAAGACTTCATTCCCATCAATTCGCAGAATGTCACCCGCGACGAGTTCGACGACCTCGCCAATTGCTATTGCTATGGCGTCTATATCGACGACCGGCTGGTGAGCTCGCTGCGCTTCCACGTCGTGACCCCGGAGGACGACTGGTCCCCCTGCATGTCGGTCTGGCCCGATGTGCTCCGTCCCATGCTCGATTCGGGCCTCAACTTCATCGACCCCGGTCGCTTCACCGCCGATTTCGAAGCCTCGCTGGCCTATCCGGCCTTGCCCTATCTGACGCTGCGGCTGGCCGCCATGGCCTGCGAATATTTCCCGGTCCGCTACTGCATGTCGGCTGTCCGCCCCGAGCACACGGCCTTTTACAAGCGCATCTTTGGCGCCCGCCCGCTGGGCGAGGAGAGGACCTATGCCAATCTCGCCTTCCCGATGCAGCTCTACGCTGCCGAAGTGCCGATGATCCGCGACCGCGTCGCCGACCGCTATCCCTTCTTCATGTCCACCCCGGAAGAGCGCGAGGCCCTTTTCGGCAAGGACCAGCCCAACGTCCCCGCCATCGCCCCCACTGCACGGCAAGCGCAACGCCTGGAAATGCTGGCCCGGGCGGGTTAGGGCGCGCGTTTTCGGAACGTCGCAAGAGTGGCGTTCGCGTAAGTCCGGCAATGTTGGGAAAAACTGGTGCCGCTTGCGTGACTCGAACACGCGACCCCATCATTACGAATGATGTGCTCTACCGACTGAGCTAAAGCGGCAACGGCGGTCTTTTACTGAGGGTTTTCGGCGGGCGCAAGGGCTCTTGTTTCTTCCGCTGCAGGCAAGCTGGGGAGAGGCTCGTCCAGCGGGGCCGGAAGCGGCGCCGGGCGCGAGGTCGTCGCCACCGGCACTTTCCACTCAAAGGCATCAAGGCGCCCTGTCACCGGCGAGATCGGCTCCCATTCGTCGCTGACAATGCCATCGGCGGTCCAGGCCGGATCGCGCGGCGCACGCACGGCGCGGGCGAGCCATTCGCGCGCCTTGCCCTGATCGCCGTTCTGGCCTTCCTCGATTTCGGCCATGAGGCTGGCAACGCCCTGTGTCGCGTCATTGCCGGCAAAGGGCGCCAGCGCCTCGCGGGCCAGCGGCCAGTCATAGGCTTCGATCGCAGCACGAGCCAGCGACATGCCGGCGGCGCGATGCGGCGGGGGCACGTCGATCAGCTCCCGAATGCGCTTGAGCCGCTCCATGGCCGAGGCGCCGGACTGGGAATGGGCATAGAGCGCGGCGACATCGGGATGGCCGGTGGCGCGCCAGATGCGGCGAAGAAGGCTCTGCGCGCGGCGGGTTTCCGCGCGGTTGATGTAGATGCGCGCGGCGATCAGCGCGGCGGGGACGAAGTCGGGCAGCAGCTTCAGCGCGGTCAGCGCATGCTCAAGCGCGGCATTGGGCGCCGAAATTTCGGCTTCGCGCGCGCGGGCGGTTTCGATGACGGCCTGACGGCGGCGTTTTCTCGCCTTGTCCTCGCGGGAGGAGGCTGCCTCGGCATTGACCATGGCCACGGCCTCGGCCCATTGGCCACGCACGACGAGATCGTCGAACACGGCCTGATTGGCCCAGCCGGTCGACGGCGCCAGCGCCAGCGTCTTGCGGGCAAAGGTGAGGGCGGCTTCGGGACGATTCTGCGCCCTTGCCTGATCATAGAGCCCGCTCAAGGCGGCCACGGCGGTCTTTTCGCTCGCGATCAGCGCGCGATAATGTTCGCGCGCCGCCGGCATGTCGCCCAGCGCCAGATCTGCGCGCGCTTCCAAGAGGCGCGCCGCATTGTTGTCGGGCAGTTTGGCCTGGGCCTCACGGGCAAGGGAACGGGCACGAGCGGGGTCACCGGCCTGGAGCGCAATGAACGCATCGGACAGCGCTTCAACGCCCAGTTCGCGCTTCTTGAGGGCGCGGCGGCGCGCCATGGCCTTGGGCGCATTGATCACGCGTCGCACGATGGCCCAGATGGCGATGACCAAGGCGGCAAAGAGAATGATGATGGCGACGGCTGTGCCCAGACGCGGCTGCAACCGATAGCCGGGCAGATCCAGCGTCACCGTGCCGGGGAGGGAAATGACCCAGGCCACAATACCCGCGACGACGAGACTGCCGATGATCCAGGACGCGAGACGAATCATCTGCTCGCTCCCGACTGCAGGGCCTGAGCACGCAGGGCGTCGATAAAGGCCTGTGCCTCGGCCAGAGCCTTGATGTCGGCTTCAATCGAACCCGCCGGTGCGCGCATGGCGTCGGGCAGCGCGTCAAGCTCTTCGGCTGCCGATTGGAAATCACCGCGGCCGACCGCCGCTTCCAGCCGCGCGACGCGCGCGTCTGGGCTGTCCCCTTCGACATCGCCATTGGGCCGCATGGCCACAGCGCCGCGGAACCAGTCGAGCGTTGCTTCCTGCCAGTCACCCTCGGCATTGATTGGGCGCTGGGCCAGCATGTCGGGAATGATCTGCGTCAGCGCCTGCCGCACCGCTTCCGGGCGGGGCAGGCCACCCGTCGCGCGCCCGGCCAGGGCTTCGGGCACACTGGCCTCCGGAAGGGCGCCGCGCAGCGCATTGAGTTCCGGCTCAAAGCCACGCCCATTGGCAAAGGCGCTGTCGAGGCCTGAGAAGATGAGCGGCAATTGCGCCGCACTGTCGGTGGCGGCAGCAGCATCGCTGGTCGTAGTCGCCAGCGTTGATAGCCGTGCTTCGGTTTCAGCGAGGCGCGCAGCGTCGGCTTCGGCCTTGGTGCGCAATTCGGCCAATTGTGCTTCGAGCGTCGCAATGGCTTCGCTGGCAGCCGGATCGGGTTGTGTCACCGTCTCGGCGGGACGCGCTGCAAGCTCCTCCACCTGCTGACGCAGGGCCTCGATTTCGCTGGCCAGCGCCGGATCGGCTTCTGCCACAGCCGAAGCCGGTGCATTTTCGAGACCCGTTTCGATCGCCGAGACGCGGCCATTGAGCGTCGCCAGCTCGTCCTGGATCGTATTGGTCACCGTCTGCAATTCGGGGACGGTCCCGGCAAACTGGGCGATGCGCGGATCGGCCGGCTGCGGCGCGGGGGCCTGCATCGGCCAATAGCCGAGGGAAGCAAGGCCATAGGACGCGCCGAGCCCGATGACGCCGCCGAGAAGGCCTGCCGCCAAGGCTGAAATACCCCGACCCGAGGGTTCAGGCTTTTTGGTTACGCTAGGGGTTGGGCCGGGCATGGGCTTGGCCGGTTCAGGCTTGGGCGGTACGGCGGAAGCCTTTGCCTCGGTTTTCGGCTGTGATGCTTCGGGCTTTTCCGATGCTGCGGGACGCGCCGTGCCTTCAAGAACAGGCGGCTTTACCGCCCCGGATTTACCCGGAGCCTTGGGATCGGTGGACTTGTCCTTGCCCGGAGCGTCAGCCATGCACGTACCTCTTCGTCGTTCAGATCATGACCCAGATTGCTCGCGGGCAAAAGCCAGCGCCAGGGCCATCATCGCGTCCTCGCTCGGGTGATCGGCGAGCAGCACGCGACTGAAATGGTGTTTGAGAAGCGGCGACGCCACATTCTCGGACAAACATAAGACGGGCAGCGCGCGCCGAAGTTCCGGCGTCATGAGCGGCGCAACCAGATTGCAGAAAATTTCTGCAGTCCGGCGCGAATAGAAAAGCGCTGCGCCGTACTTTCCGGTTTCGAGCCCGGCCACGATTTCCGGGCCGACCGTCTCTTCCGCGACCATCTCATAGACCGGTGTGGTCACAACCATATGGCCGTGGGGCGCCAGGGCTCCGGCAAGGTCACCGCTGAGATGCTTGCCAGCCGGATAGAAAATCGGCCCCTCGGGCTTTGCCCGCGCCAGTGCCGTCACCAATGTCCCCAGAGTGCCCTCGGCCGCCGTGACATCGCTAAAACCCAATGCCCGCGCCTCATTGGCGGTGCGATCACCGACGGCAAAAACCGGCTTGTCGACAAAGGGCGCGACGAGGTCGGCGTCGACCAGTGAACGCAGCGCATTGGTGCTGGTCAGCGCAACGGCGCCAAAGCCTTCCGGTGACGGCACGTTGAAGGGCAGGTTCTGGCGGCTCATCATCGGGGCGATCTCGGCCTCGATCCCCAAGGCGTTGAGCCTTTCCCGGGTCGCTTCGGCGTCGGGCTGCGGGCGGGTGATGAGCATTTCCATCACTTGTTGCACTGCTCGATCCAGCCCGGTCCGGCCTGCGCGAGAAGTGATTGGCCGACCTCATTGCCCAGCGCCACCGGGTCGGAGCCTTTGGCTTCGGCGCGGAACGAGGTCTGGCCATCGAGGCTCAGGATTTCGCCCACAAGGGTCAGGCGGTCGCCATCGCGGCCGCTGCGCGCGCCCACCGGGGTACGGCAGGAGCCGTCGAGCACGGCCAGCATGGTGCGCTCGGCAGCAATGGCCGCATGGGTTTCGGCATGATCGAGCACCGAAACCATCTCGGCAAATTTCTGGTCGCCATCCCGAATGGCAATGCCGATGGCGCCCTGTGCCGGGGCCGGCATGAACTGGTCCGCATCGAGAATGGCCGTGGCGCGGTGCGACTCGCCGAGGCGGTTGAGCCCGGCCAGCGCCAACAGCGTCGCGTCAGCAACGCCATCCAGCAATTTTTGCAGGCGCGTATGCACATTGCCGCGGAAAGGCACGATGCGCAGGTCCGGACGCAGGCGCAATGCCTGTGCGGCGCGGCGAATCGATGAGGTGCCGAATTTGGCGCCATCCTTGAGATGATCGATGCTCTGGGCATTGACCGAAATAAAGGCGTCGCGCACGTCTTCGCGTTCAAGGAAGGCGGCGAGCGTCATGCCCGAAGGCAGGCCCGTGGCCACGTCCTTGCTCGAATGGACGCCGATATCGACGCGGCCGGAGAGCAGGGCTTCGTCGATTTCCTTGGTGAAAACGCCCTTGCCACCGATGGTTGACAGGGTTGTGTTCTCCGCCTGGCTGCGATCGCCGCCAGTGGAAAAGACTTCAATTTCAATTTGCTCTTCGGCCACCGAATGGGCCTCGGAGAGCAATTTGCGCACCAGTTTTGCCTGAGCGAGCGCCAGCGGCGAACCGCGCGTTCCAATCCGGGCGAAGGGGGCTGACGATTGCATTGGCAATGGGTCCTATAGTAGGCGATAGGCTCGCTCATCGGAGTAGACAGTTCGTCGTGACCGGGCAAGCTTCAACCATCATTCTCGGTATCGAGACCAGCTGCGACGAAACCGCCGCCTCCATCGTCATCAGAGACGAAGAGGGCCGCGGTGTCATCCGTTCCAATGTCGTACGCAGCCAATTGGACGAACATGCGGCATTTGGCGGCGTCGTGCCGGAACTGGCCGCACGCGCCCATGTCGAATGGCTCGATCACATCATCGCTCAGGCGTCGCGCGAGGCCGGTATCGCGCTCGAAGACGTCGACGCCATCGCGGCAACGGCAGGGCCGGGGCTGATCGGCGGCGTCCTCGTCGGCCTTACCACAGCCAAGGCGCTGGCCGCTTCGCTCGACAAGCCGCTTGTCGCGGTCAATCATCTCGAAGGCCATGCCCTGACCGCGCGTCTCACCGATGGCGTGCAATTTCCCTATCTCATGCTGCTCGTCTCCGGCGGCCACAGCCAATATGTGCTGGTGCGCGGCGTTGGCGATTACGAGCGCTGGGGCGGGACCATCGATGACGCGCTTGGCGAAGCCTTCGACAAGGTCGCCAAGCTTTTGAGCCTCGGCCATCCCGGCGGGCCGGCGGTGGAGCAAATCGCCAAATCAGGCGATCCCAAGCGTTTTAAGTTCCCGCGCCCGCTCTTGCGGGAACAACGGCTCGATTTCTCCTTCTCCGGCCTCAAGACCGCCGTGCGCCTTCAGGCGGAAGCCTTGGCGCCGCTGTCGGATCAGGATGTGGCCGATATTGCCGCCAGCTTCCAGGCCGCGGTTACCGAGATTGTCGCCACCCGTTCCCGTCAGGCGCTGGAGCGGTTCAAGGCCGAGCTTCCCGATGCCCAGCCCCAGCTGGTCGTCGCAGGGGGTGTTGCCGCCAATCAGCAGATTGCTGCGGCGTTGTTGAAAGTCGTTGCCGAGGCGGGTGCCAAACTCGTCGTGCCGCCCATCGCGCTCTGCACCGATAATGGCGCCATGGTCGCCTGGGCCGGGGCAGAACGTCTCGCCCTCGGGCGTCGGGATGGCCTTGAAGTGGTCGCCCGCCCGCGCTGGCCGCTCGATACCCCCGATATGAAGGTCGATGCCGATGTCGCTTGAAACTGTCACCGTTATCGGGGCCGGCGCCTGGGGCACGGCGCTGGCACAGGCCGCTGCCATGGCCGGTCGTCAGGTGTCGCTCGTTGTGCGCACCGAGGAGCACGCCGATCTCATCAACACGACGCGGCAGAACGATGCTGCCCTGCCGGGGCAGAAGCTGCTCGACAATCTTGTCGCCGTGCCGCGCTTCACCGGCGCCGATATTGTCATTCTTGCCGTTCCCGCTCAGGCGACGCGCACCGTCCTCACCGATATAGAGCCAGGCCTGCTTGCTGGTCGCCCAGTCGTGTTGTCCGCCAAGGGTCTTGAAGCCGGTACGCTGGCGCGCCAGAGCGAAATTCTCGCCGACATGGCATCGGATGCCGTGCCCTATGTTCTCTCCGGCCCCAGCTTTGCGGCCGACGTCGCGGCAGGTCGCCCCACCGCGGTGACCCTGGCAGGTGATGATGCCGACGCCACCTCGGCCCTCGCGGCTGCGTTGGCTGGCCCAACCTTCCGCCCCTATGCCGCCGATGACCGGATCGGCGTCGAAATCGCGGGGGCGCTCAAAAATGTCTATGCGCTGGCCTGTGGTGCCGTCGAAGGCGCAGAGCTTGGAGCCTCTGCTCGTGCCGCGCTGATCGCCCGTGGCTATGCCGAGATGGCGCGCATGGTGACCGCCATGGGTGGTTCGGCCCATACGCTGACCGGTCTTGCCGGCCTCGGTGACCTTACGCTCACCTGCACCTCGACACAGTCGCGCAATTACCAGTTCGGCATGGCGCTCGGCGCCGGTCGTCGCACTGCCGATATTCTCGCCAGCGGCGCCAAGCTCGCCGAAGGCGTCGCCACCGCGCCTGTTGCTGCCGCGCTCGCCAAAAGCCTTGGCGTCGATGCGCCGCTCATCGACGCGGTGGACGCCGTGGTCGCGGGCACATCCGATATTGCCAATATTGTTGCCGGGCTCATGTCCCGGCCGCTCAAGAGGGAACACTGAAATGCTTTTTGCCATGATCGCCAAGGACGCGCCGGACGCGCTGCAGCTGCGTCTCGACACCCGCCCGGTTCATCTCGACCACCTCAATTCGCTGGGCAAGAAGCTGGTTCTTGCCGGCGCGCTGCTCGACGATGAAGAAAAGCCGGAAGGCTCGATCGTCATTTTTGACGCGGAAAATCTCGAAGAAGCCAAGTCGCTTGCGGCTGCGGATCCCTTCGTCGCTGCCGGCGTTTTCGCCAGCTACGAGGTCAAGCGCTGGCGCGTGGCCATCAACACGACCGGCATCGAGATCTGACCATGGCCAAGTGGCTGATGAAATCCGAACCTGACGTCTTTTCCTTCGACGATCTGGTGGCCGTCACCGCCGAGGGCGAGGCCGAGGAATGGCATGGCGTGCGCAATTACGCTGCCCGCAACAATATGCGCGCCATGGCAGTGGGCGACGAGGCCTTCTTCTATCATTCCAATATCGGCAAGGAGATCGTCGGCATCATGAAGACCGTCGTTCCGGCCCATCCGGATTCGACAGCCGATCTCAATGCCAAGGGCGAAGTGGTCTGGGAATGCGTCGACGTTCAGTCGGTCAAACCCTTCCCGCGGCCCGTCACGCTGGCCGAAATCAAGGCCACCGAAGCCCTCGCCAATATGGAGCTGATCAAGCTTTCCCGGCTGTCGGTCTCGAAGGTTTCGGACGAGGAATGGGATCTGCTTTGTCGGATGGGTGGCTTGTAACCGTCCCATGGGGCAAATCGCTCCAGTGGAGCGATTTGAGGTTACAAGGCCCGTAGCGCTATGCGCGCAGGGCGGGCAAAGCCGTTGAGCGAACTAGGCTCGAAAACAACCTAAGCCAGATCGCTGCCTGTCACCACAGGCGGCGTCGTCACCTTCTCATCGGCCGGGGCATATTTGTTGAGCAGCGGCAGCTGGGTCATCGAGAAGATGACGGTCAGCGGCATGATCCCCCAGACCTTGAAGGCGACCCAGAAATCGGTGTCGAAATTGCGCCAGACGATCTCGTTGAGCACGCCGAGCACGACGAAGAAGAGGCCCCAGTTGAGCGTCAGCTTCCACCAGCCTTCGGGGCGAAGCTTATAGACGTCGCCAAAAACGTATTTCAGCAGCGACTGGCCGAAGACGAGGCCGCCCAGCAGCACCGAGGCAAAGAGCGCATTGGTGATGGTGGGCTTCATCTTGATGAAGGTGTCGTCCTGCAGCCAGAGCGTCAGGCCGCCAAAGACCAGCACGACGACGCCCGTTACCAGCGGCATGACGGCGATCTTTTTGAGAATCAGCCAAGACGCCAGCAGCGAGATCACCATCGCGCCCATGAACCAGGCGGTGGCGACGAAAATGTCGGTCCGACCGTTCATGATGAAGAAAACGACCAGCGGGCCAAGCTCAAGCCCGAGCTTGATCAGCTGCGGACGCAGTTCGTCCCAATTGGCTTCGGGTTCGGCAGTCTTTTCGGTCATCTTGTCTTCCATGGCGTCCTGCCAATGTGCGGGCATGAGCGCATCGTTGCAAGCCGCAATAGGCTGCAAGAATGGTCAGATTTTGTCTTTCCCATCGCCTATTAGGCTTAGTCCTGCCCGGCGATGGCGCGGGCAAAGTCTTTTGCCTCAAAGGGTTCGAGATCGGCCACGCCTTCGCCGACGCCGATGAAATGCACCGGCAGGCCGAACTGTTTAGCAATGGCAACGAGAATGCCGCCGCGCGCCGTGCCATCCAGCTTGGTCATGACAAGGCCAGTCACACCAGCCCTTTTGCCGAAGATTTCGACCTGTTTCAGCGCGTTCTGCCCGGTCGTGGCGTCGAGCGTCAGCAGGGTTGCATGGGGGGCTTCCGGCTCAACTTTCTTGATGACGCGGATGACCTTTTCGAGCTCGTTCATCAGCTCGTCGCGGTTCTGCAGGCGCCCGGCCGTATCGATGATCAAGATATCGCGACCTTCGGCCTTGGCCTGGGTCACGGCGTCGAAAGCAAGGCCCGAAGCATCGGCCCCGGCGGGCTTGGCGATCACAGGCGCGCCGGTGCGCTGACCCCAGACCTGGAGCTGCTCGATGGCGGCGGCGCGGAAGGTGTCACCGGCTGCCAGCATGACTGACTTGCCTTCGGCCGCAAACTTCTGCGCGAGCTTGCCGATGGTCGTCGTCTTGCCCGAGCCATTGACCCCGATCATCAGGATGATGAAGGGCTTTTTGCTCGTGTCGACCACAAGCGGCTGCGCCACAGGGCCCAAGACCTTTTCGACCTCTGTCGCCAGCACGGCGCGCACATCCTCCCCGCTAACATCGCGGTCAAAGCGGTCGCGGCGCAGGGTTTCGGTGATGGCAGTGGCCGTGTCGATGCCGAGATCGGCCTGGATCAGCACGTCTTCCAGCTCTTCCAGCGTTGCCGCATCAAGCTTGCGCTTGGTGAAGACCGAGGTGATCGAGCTGGTGAGATTGTCCGACGAGCGCTTGAGCCCCGACGCGAGCCGCGCAAACCAGCCCTGACGCGGCGCCTCGGGTTGAAGAGGCGTCGCGACAGACTGCGGCGGCGCTGCCAGCTGATCTTCCACGTCCTCGATATACTCAGGCGTCGTCTCCGGCGGGCCGGGCGGGGGCAGATCTTCGACGACTGGTGCCGGTTCCGGCTCTGGCTGAGTTTCAGGCTCGGCAACAGGCTTGGGCTCAGGTGCTGGAATAGGTTCCAGCTCGGGCTCAGGCGCCGGTGCTGGCTCGGGCACAGGTTCAGGTGCCGGTGGCACAGCTTCCGGGGTCAGCGGGATCGGCTCGACCGGTGCTTCGGGCTCTGCCTCGGGCGGCGCAGGCGAGGGTGCCGGCTGATGGCCGCCAAAAAGGCGCTGGAAAAAGCCCGGTTTTTTCTCGGTCATTCGTCGTCCTTAAAATTCACGCCGCAGCGCGCAGGGGCTCGCCCACCAGTCCATTGGCGTCAAATCCGGTGACCTGCATCGTCAGCAGAGTACCCGGCTCAGCATCGGCAACGCCAACCGGAATGAAGTGCTCCGTCCGGCCAATGCCACCGCGTTCCACCAGCACGGATTCGATCGCCCCGATACGCGTGGCGCAGAGCGCCGCAAACTGTTTCTCACCGGCCGCACGCAGCAATGCCGCCCGCTTTTTTGCAGTGCCCTTGTCCACCTGTGGCATGCGCGCTGCCGGTGTGCCCGGCCGGGGGGAATAGGGGAAGGCGTGGATATAGGTGAGATTCGCTTCCGTGATGAAGGAGAGCGAATTGGCAAACATCGCATCGGTTTCGGTGGGAAAACCGGCGATGATATCAGCACCAAAAACCATATCGGGGCGCAAGGCGCGCAGCCGCGCGATCACCCCCAGCGCGTCCTCGCGCAGATGCCGGCGCTTCATGCGCTTCAGGATGAGATCATCGCCCGATTGCAGCGAGAGATGGAGATGCGGCATCAGCCTTTTATCACTCACCGCCTCGTAGAGCGCCGGATCGGCCTCGATGCTATCGATGGACGAAATGCGCAGACGCGGCAGGTCCGGGACATGCTTCAGGATCGCCTGAACCAGTGTCCCCAGGCTCGGCGCGCCCGGCAGGTCTGGACCATAGGAGGTGATGTCGACCCCGGTCAGCACCACTTCGGCATGGCCATTGGCGACGAGCTTCTTGATCTGGTCAACGACGAGGCCCATCGGCACCGAGCGCGAAGGTCCGCGTCCAAAGGGAATGATGCAGAAAGTGCAGCGGTGGTCGCAACCGTTCTGCACCTGCACGAAGGCGCGGGTATGGTTGTCCATGCCTTCGATCAGGTGCCCCGCGGTTTCCCGCACGCTCATGATGTCGTTTACCTGCACCTTGTCATTGAGCGGCGCGCCAAACACCATGGGCCGGTAGCTTTCGGCCTTGAGCTTGTCATTATTGCCGATGACGAGGTCGACCTCGTCCATGTCGCCAAAGCTGCGCGCCTCGGTCTGGGCGGCGCAGCCGGTGACGATGATGCGGGCCGTTGGATTGTCGCGGCGGGCCTTGCGCACGGCTTGTTTCGCCTGTTTCACCGCCTCAGCAGTGACGGCGCAGGTGTTGACGATGATGGCATTGTCGAGCCCGGCCTTTTCGGCCTCGGCCTTCATCACCGCACCTTCATAGGCATTGAGGCGACAGCCGAATGTCAGCGTCTCGATCGCCATCAGGCGGCCTCGCGCGTCCAGGCGCCTGTTGCCGGATTGAGCATGCCACGCCACTCGAACTCGGCCGGGCCGGTGAGGGTCACATGGTCATTGTCGAGCCATTCAACGATGAGATCGCCGCCGGGCACGGTGACGGTCGCCTTGCGGCCCGTGCGCCGCGTACGCGCCGCATTGACCAGGGCTGCACAGGCAGCGGTGCCACAGGCTTCCGTCAGCCCGGCGCCGCGTTCCCAGGTGCGCAGGATGATCTTGTCCTGCGTGACCACATTGGCGATGGAAATATTGGCGCGCTCGGGAAAGAGCGGGTGGTTTTCGAGGAGCGGCCCGAAGCGATCCAGCGCATAGGACCAGACATCGTCCCTGACCCAGAAGGTCGCGTGCGGATTGCCGATCGACATCACCGATGGCGAATGCAGCACGGGCGCGTCGATTGGCCCGATCTGCAGCTCAACCTGCCGCGTGTCGGCAAATTCCTCGTTGAGCGGAATGTCGTACCAGGCGAATTTCGGCGTGCCCATGTCGACGGTGATCAGCCCGTCCTCGGCCTCTTCGCCGAAAAGAATGCCGGCCACGGTTTCAAAGGTGAAGCGCTGGCGGCCCTGTTCGGCGCTCAGCGTCTGCACAACGCAGCGCATGCCATTGCCGCATGCCTGGGCGCGGGAGCCGTCGGAATTGATGATCTCGATATAGTTCACGTTACCTGAAGTGCGCGGATCATGGATGGCCATGATCTGGTCGAACCTGGTTTCCGGGCGCGCATTGATGGCAATGGCGGCTTCCGGGGTGATGCGCGCGCTCGAGCCGCGCATGTCGGCGACGATGATCTGGTTGCCCAGCCCGTTCATCTTCAAAAAGGGGACGTCGCTCAAGACGGTCAATCCAGCTTGGTAATGGTTTCTATATGGCGGATGCGGGGGCAAATTGCCATAGCGGGGCTTGATGCAGATTTAACCCCTCTTAACCAGGGGCGGAAGTTCCTCTGCTGGCGGTAAGTTTTCAAACGCTATCCCCATGATATACCGGGTCAATCCTTGGAGGATCGGCTTAGTGCTCGAGCGTCAGCAAGAACAGGATCCGTCGGCTCGCCGCGCCGTCCCGGCTGGCATCCGCATGGTCGTGCTCGACCGGGCCGGTATTGTGTCGCTCCCTGCCGAACAGTGGGACCGGCTGGCCCATGAGGTGCTGGTCGAAAACCCGTTCCATGACCGCATCCAGGTGCTCGCCGCGCTCCAGACCATCGACCGGAAGAAGGCGGTGAAGGCCCTCGCCTTTTATGCCGGGGAGGAACTGGTCGGGCTCTTTCTCTATCAGAAGCGCAGCAAGGTGCCGTCTCCGCTGCCGGTCGCCAACATTTTTCATAATGACTACCTGGTCCATGCCTTGCCGCTGATCCATCGCGACCATGTCAAACCGGTCGTTGAGGCCTGGGTCCGGGCGGTGCAGTCTGGCGCTGCGCTGGGCCTCTGGGCCTTCGCCGACGTCGACACGACCTCGCCGGTAATGCGCCTGATCGAAGCACAGGCCAAAGCGACGGGGCTGACCATGACCTCGGTCCTCCCCTATGAGCGCGCCTTTCTGACACGTCTCGACGGCGGCTTTGACGCCCATCTCAACCAGGTGCTGTCAAAGAACCGGCTCAAGGATGTGCGGCGCACCATGCGGCGCCTCGGGGAAGTCGGCCAGATCAGCCTTGAGTTCGCCGAAGAACCGGCGCTCTATCAGCAGCGGCTCGAAGAATTCCTCGCGCTCGAACATGCCGGCTGGAAGGGCGAGATGGGGACCTCATTCCTCTCCCATCCCGAAGATGCCGCTTTTGCTCGCGCCGCCTATGCGCCGGGCCTCTCATCGATGGCGAGCCTGCTGCTCGACGGCAAGCCGATCGCCATGAAACTTTTCATCCAGACCGGCGACACGGCCTTCTCGCCCAAAATTGCCTATGACGAGAGCTACAAGAAGCTCGGGCCAGGCATGGCGCTTGAATATCTTCTCATCGAGGATTTTTACGCCAATCGCCGCTTTGAAGCCGTCGATGCCGCAGCGACGGCCGAAGGCCATTCGGCGCTCAACTTTTTCAATAACCAGAAGCCCATGGCGACCGTGATCCTTGGCCGCTCAGGCTGGCACGTGGCGTTGCTCGCCCGGCTCCATGATGCACGGCGGGCGCTGAAGGTCTGGGTGACGGCCCAAAAGGCGCGGCGCGCCGAAAAGGTGAGGCCTGCAACCGAGCCAGAAAAAGCCTAGTCGGCGCTGGCCTTCCGGCCGCGTAGGCGGAAGAGGGTTTTCCGCACATTGGTGGCAAGCGTCCAGAGGCGCGGGTCCTGCTTTATGCGCCGCTTGATGGCGCCGCGCTGACGCAGGAGATGGGCGGCGGCGCGGCCCTTTGCCGTCAGCGGGAAAAATCCGTGATAGGCGGCCTTCGGCTCGGTCCACTCTTTCTTATAGGCAAAGTCCCCCAGACCCAGGTCAAAGGTCTGGAAACCTGCCGAGACCAGTTCGTCCATGAGATCGCTGATAAGGATGCCCATGAGGCTGAAGCGGCTGGCCGGACCACTGGTCGTGGAATTGATATAAAGCGAATAATGGTCTCCGGCGGTCGCGCCCCATACGGTCGCGATGATCTCCTCGCCGCTCATCAGCGCGTGGCAGACGATCACCGGCCGCTCGGCACCGAAGCTGGCCTCGGCTGCTGACCGGAAAAAGGCGCGATACATCGGGGTCGCAAAGACATTGTCGACGCCCATTTCGTCAAAACGCGCGCTGCGCTGCTCGAGAAAGGCCGCATGCGCCATTTCGAGGGTTTCAGCGTCATTGACCCGCACCAGGTGCACAGGCCCAAGGCTCTCTTCGAGGCGCCGCCGACCGCGGCGCAGATTGCCCCTGTGCTTGGCCGGGATGCGCGTATCGACATAGGGCAGGGGTGTGCCACCGATCGTGGTCGTATAAAGATTGGATGCCCCCGGCGCGTGCGGCAGTCGCAACAGGGGATTGTCCCGCCCCGCCCAGCTTGCCGGCTGGTTCTGCACCAGGAGGAGATCGAACCCGCCCGCCTTCTCGGCCACAAGCGCAAAGATGGTTTCGAGCGCGTCGGCGTTTGGATCAAAGCCGGGCGCCAGCATCATCCAGTCGCTATTGGATTGCTCCGATCCCAGGAACCGCGCCCGCCGATAAAGGGGCATGTCCTCAATGATCAGCGGCAGCAGCGCCACCGGCACATTGTCCTGCGCAATGAGGGCGATCACAATTCTGCCCTGCGGTTCGGCACCTGCCGCGACAAGGCCGCATAGCCAGTCAAAGCGCTGATAGGGGGTGAAGGTGGCGTGTTGCTCCAGCGCCCGCCAGGATGCTTCCGCAGCGGCCAGACTCTCAAAGATCGTGATGGCGAAAGGCGCAGCCTGGTTGTTTGTGGTCATTGGTCACGGAACAGAAAAATCAAACTGCAATCTAGCCTAAGGTCTTGCACTGCAAGGTTAATGCTATGCCGAACTCGCCCCGGCTCGATATTGTTCCAATTAATTGAGACGTGACAGTCGGTTAAATAGAAAACACAGTTAAGTCTTTCTTACACTTTGCCCGCGTATTCTGACGGATGCTGACTGCGGGAGGAGACCATGCCAGCAAGCGCGGCCGTTCGTGCCGATGAAGACGTTCGCGGGGAGACACGTCTTTCCGATATTGGCGATCGTGCCGGCAGACTGGGGGTAGAGATCGCCGACGTGGCCGGCCTCATCGCCGACATTTCGGCCGTGAGCCAGAGCCAGGCGCTGCAGGCGGAAGCGGCCAAGAGCGCGGCTGCCGAGCTCAATGCGGTGACGGCGCAATTGAGCCAGACCATGGGCGTGACACGCGAGGCGGCAGCCGATGCACGGCGCGTGCTCGACCAGAGCGCCGCGACGATTTCAGGCGTCGTGACCCGCACCTCGCAGACCATGGTGACGCTTTCCGATGGGGCGCTGGGGCTGCAGACGACACTTGAGGAAGTGTCCGAGACGGTCCAGGGCGTGCATCGCGCCAGCGTAGCCATCGCCCAGATTGCCCGCGAAACCAAACTCCTCGCGCTCAATGCCTCGGTGGAAGCCGCGCGGGCCGGCGAGGCCGGCAGGGGCTTTGCCATCATCGCCAATGCGGTCAAAAGCCTTGCCGACCAGATCCAGGATTTCTCCGGTCAGACGGTCACCCATCTTGGCCACCTCTCCGAGGCGCTCGAGCATCTGCGCGGTCAGGCAGAAGACAATGCAAAGGCCGCCGGGTCAGCCATCGAGGAATCAAAGGAAGCCTCGGTCGCCAGCGATACCCTGAGCGAACTGGTGCAATCCGTCGGCCGGCTCGTTGACGATATCGACGCCATGGCCCAGCCCGTGGACCGCTCGATCGATGGCTTTGAAACCATGCAGGCCGAACTCTCGGCTCTGGCCGACGGCGTCGATATTTCCCGCGGCCATCTCCTGCGGGCTGACAAGAGGACGCAGAATATCCTCTCCATCTCCGAAGACTTCATGCTGTTCCTCGTCGAGGCGGGTGTCGAGACGGCGGACGCGCCCTTCATTACGCTGGCGCGGGAAAAGGCAGACGAGATTTCCCGCATCTTTGAAGCTGCAGTGCACCGCGGAGAGATCGGCATGAACGATCTCTTTGACGAAAACTACCGCGAGATTCCCGGGACCAATCCCCAGCAGAGGATGACCCGTTTCGTCGCTTTCACCGACCGGGTCTTGCCCCCAATCCAGGAGCCGGTGCTCGGTTTTGACAGACGCATAGCGTTCTGCGCATCGGTGGATCGCAACGGGTTCCTGCCGACCCACAACAAGATCTATTCTCAGCCGCAGGGAGAGGATCCGGTCTGGAACGCCGCCAATTGCCGGAACCGGCGCATGTTCAATGACCGCACCGGGCTATCGGCCGGTCGCTCGACCAAGCCCTTTCTGCTTCAGACCTACCGTCGCGACATGGGCGGCGGCGAGTTTGCGCTAATGAAGGACTGCTCGGCGCCGATCACGGTCAATGGCCGCCATTGGGGCGGGCTGCGCATCGCGTTCAAGGTCTAGCTTTCGGGCCGAAAAATCCGCGCTTTTGTTGACTCACCGGCGCGATTGGCATAAACGCGACCCGTTCATCAGGCTTTTGCTCCTGACCAGCCGACCGGGACCCCAGACGGGTACCACGATCCCGGAGGCCAACATCCGCCAGCGCGTTGCGCCCGCGGGTGGGTTTTGCATTTGGCCTAATGGATCCTATCTCTCCGGGATCGGCCCGCGAGCGATAAAGGAAAAAACATGTTCGAGAGCTTAAGCGACCGGCTTGGCAAAATTTTCGATGGACTTCGTGGACGCGGCGCGCTGAACGCTGCGGACGTCGATGCCGCCATGCGCGAAATTCGCCGGGCGCTGATCGAAGCAGACGTTTCCCTCGAAGTTGTCCGCGCCTTTGTCGAACAGGTGCGCGAGCGCGCCGTTGGCGCCGAAGTTACCCGCTCGGTCACGCCGGGCCAGCAGGTCGTCAAGATCGTCAATGACGAGCTGGTCGCCGTTCTCGGCTCCGATGCCGTCACTATCGATCTCAATGCGCCAGCGCCCGTCACCCTCCTCATGGTGGGTCTGCAGGGTTCGGGTAAGACCACCACCACCGCCAAGATTGCCAAGCGCCTCAAGGATCGCCAGAAGAAGAAGGTTCTTCTCGCCTCCCTCGATACCCGTCGCCCCGCTGCCATGGAGCAGCTGCGCGTGCTCGGCGAACAGGTCGGTGTCGATACGCTTCCCATCGTTGCGACCGAAAGCCCGGTCGAGATTGCCCGCCGCGCCGAGCGCGAAGGCCGTCTTGGTGGCTATGACGTCCTCATCCTCGATACCGCGGGTCGCACTCATATCGATGAAGAGCTGATGGAAGAAACGGTGTCCATCAAGGACATCGCCAAGCCACATGAAATTCTCCTCGTTGTCGACGCCCTGACCGGTCAGGACGCCATCAACGTTGCCCGCTCCTTTGACGGTCGCCTCGATATCACCGGTATCGTGATGACCCGCGTCGACGGTGATGGCCGTGGCGGTGCCGCGCTCTCCATGCGTGCAGCCACCGGCAAGCCGATCAAGCTCATCGGTGTCGGCGAAAAGATGGATGCGCTGGAGGATTTTCATCCCGCGCGCATCGCCGACCGCATTCTCGGCATGGGCGACATTGTCAGCCTCGTCGAAAAGGCTGCCGAACACGTTACGGCCGAAGACGCGGCCAAGATGGCAAAGAAGCTCAAGAAGGGCTCCTTTGACCTCGAGGACCTGCGCGCCCAGCTCATCCAGATGAAGAAGATGGGTGGCATGGGCGGTCTCATGGGCATGCTGCCCGGCGCTGGCCAGCTCAAGAAGGCAATGGCCGGAGCCAATGTCGACGAGAAGGTCTTTGACCGTCAGATCGCCATCATCAATTCGATGACCAAGAAGGAACGGGAAAACCCGGACCTCCTCAATGCGTCGCGCCGCAAGCGTATCGCTGCCGGTGCCGGTGTCGATGTTTCCGAGATCAACAAGCTGACCAAGCAGCACCGCCAGATGGCGGACATGATGAAAAAGGTCTCCAAGGGCGGCATGGGCGCTCTCGGGGGCATGTTTGGCGGCAAGATGGGCGGCATGCTTGGTGGCATGCCCGACCTCTCGAAGATGGATCCCAAGCAGCTTGAAGCCATGGCGCGTCAGGCCGGGATCAACCCGGAACAGCTCAAGGGCCTGCCCTCGGCAGACCTGCCCGCGCCCAAGGCATTGCCCAGCGATGTCAATGCGCTCCTCAAATCCTCCGGCGGTCCGGCTCTGCCCGGTCTCGGTGGAGCTCCCCGTTTCCCTGGCCTCCCCGGCCTGGGCAAGAAGAAATAAAACCCCGTTCAATCAGATCGACAGACCCTAGGAAAAAGCTATGTCCCTCAAGATCCGCCTGGCCCGTGGTGGCTCCAAGAAGCGCCCGTTCTACCAGATCGTCATCGCTGACGCCCGTTCGCCGCGCGACGGCCGCTTCATCGAGAAGATCGGCACCTTCAACCCGCTGCTCGCCAAGGACGACGAAAAGCGCGTTGTTCTGAACACCGAGCGCGCCCAGCACTGGGTTGGCGTTGGCGCCCAGCCGACCGACCGCGTTCTGCGTTTCCTCGACGCCGCCGGCGTTGTGAAGCGCGAAGCCCGCAACAACCCGAAGAAGGGCGAACCGGGCGACAAGGCCAAGGAACGCGCTGAAGAAAAGGCCGCCAAGGCCGCCGCAGCAGCCGAAGCCACTGCTGAATAATTTTGGGTTCAGCCCAGATAAAAAGCCCCGGTCGCAGGACCGGGGCTTTTTTGTGCCTATTGAATGCCATGTATATGATGATAATATACATACATGATCGACTGGAGCCGCATAGCAGGGTTTGATTGGGACGCCGGGAACGAGCGGAAGAGCGCTGATAAGCACGGCGTTTCAAAGCTCGAAGCTGAACAGGTGTTTTTCAATCGACCCCTGCTTGTGGTCGCCGACGACAAGCATAGCGTCGACGAGCGACGCTTCCATGCCCTAGGGCACACAGATGGCGGTCGTTTTCTCATGGCGACATTCACCCTACGCAGCGACCAGACCCTGTTGCGCGTTATTTCAGTTCGTCAGATGAGCCGAAAGGAGAGGCTTTATTATGAGCAGCACTCTTAAGCCCATGCCTCACTTCAACAATGAAGAAGAAGAGCGTGCCTTCTGGGAGAGCCATGACTCGACCGACTATGTCGATTGGAGCAAGGCCGAACGGGTGACAATGCCCAATCTGAAGCCGAGCACGACATCCATTTCGCTCCGTCTGCCGCAAAGCCTGCTCGAAGAGATCAAGGTTGCCGCCAACAGGCGGGACGTTCCCTACCAGTCTCTCATCAAGACGTGGCTGGCCGAGAAGATCAGCGCAGAATAAAAAATCCCCGGTCGCAAGACCGGGGATTTCTGTTCTTTCAGGCTGAGATCAGACGCCCCTGCCATTCGCGCATAGCGCTCATGGCCTTGCCGCCGCAAATCGCTCCACTGGAGCGATTTGCCCTTCGGGATGGCGTCAAGCCTTGAGCTTCGCCAGGATCGCGTTGCCCATTTCTTCGGTGCCGACGATCTTGCAGCCTTCCTGGGCGATGTCGCCCGAGCGCAGGCCATCGGCCAGAACGCCGGCGATGGCGGCTTCGACCTTGTCGGCCAGCTCGATCATGCCGAAGGAATAGCGCAGCGCCATGGCATAGGACGCGATCATGGCGATCGGGTTGGCAATGCCCTTGCCGGCAATGTCCGGGGCCGAACCGTGAACGGGCTCATACATGGCCTTGCGCTTGCCGGTCACGGCATCGGGTGCACCCAGTGCGGCAGACGGCAGCATGCCGAGCGAGCCGGTCAGCATGGCAGCAACGTCGGAGAGAATGTCACCAAAGAGGTTATCGGTGACGATGACGTCGAACTGCTTGGGATTGCGCACGAGCTGCATGGCGCAGTTGTCGGCGAGGATGTGGTTGAAGGCCACGTCCGAATAATCCTTGGCGACATTGCGGACGACTTCGTCCCACAAGACGCCGGACTTCATGACGTTCTTCTTGTCGGCCGAGTGGATCTTGTTGCCGCGGGTGCGGGCGAGATCGAAGGCGACGCGGGCGATGCGGTCGATTTCGTAGGTTTCGTAAACCTGGGTATCGACGCCGCGCTTCTGGCCATTGCCCAGATCGGTGATTTCCTTGGGCTCGCCGAAATAGACGCCGCCGGTCAGCTCGCGCACGATGAGGATATCGAGGCCTTCAACCAGCTCGCGCTTGAGCGCAGAAGCATCGGCCAGCGCCGGGTAGCAGATGGCGGGACGGAGGTTTGCGAAGAGGCCAAGATCCTTGCGCAGACGCAGCAGGGCGGCTTCCGGGCGCTTGTCATAGGGAACATTGTCCCACTTCGGACCGCCGACAGCGCCGAAGATCACGGCGTCGGCCTTGAGCGCCTTGGCCATGTCGTCTTCGGAAATGGCTTCGCCATGCGCGTCATAGGCGCAGCCACCGGCCAGACCCGTGTCGGTCGCAAAGTCGGTGATGCCTTCGGCATTGGACCAGGCGATGATCTTTTCGACCTCGACCATGATTTCAGTGCCGATGCCGTCGCCGGGCAGAAGGAAAAGGGAATGAGTGGCCATGTCTGGTCTCGCCTTACTGGTGGTTACGCCTGTTGCGTGCACATAGCGTCATTTTCGGTTCTGACGCAAGCTGGCGGCGTATCAACAGCAATCAAAGTCATTTTTGCTGTTTCCATTCAGCAGATTTTTACAGTGTTGGGAGCCACATAGCATTTTTAGGCCTTTGAAGGACCAGAGAATGCTTAAGAGCAGAATGGCCATTTCGGCACTTGCAGTCATGGTGGCTGCATTCCCCGTTTTGGCTGAGGAGGAGCGCAGCACGGCAGCTTTGGGAGAAAGGCCGATCTGGGTGCGCAACCCAGCGATTGCCCCCGATGGCCAGACGCTCAGCTTTACGTATCGCGGCCGTATTTTTGTGGTCGACGCGGCGGGTGGCCTCGCGGTGCCCCTGACCCCGAGCGGCAATTACAGCCATAGCGCCGTCTGGTCGGCCGATTCTGAACGGCTTTCCTTTGCGTCCGATCTCAATGGCGATGACGACGTCTATGTCAGCGATTTTTCCGGAACATTGCAGCGCCTGACCTGGTCGGCGGCGGCTGAAGTCCCCACCAGCTTTTCGCCCGATGGCAAAGACATCCTCTACACCGCTCCGCGCCTCGGTGATGCCGAGCTGAGTGTTCAGGCCGCGCTTTCCTTTGGTACGCAGCTCTATTCGGTGGACACAGAAACAGGGCGAGAAGCCCTTGTGCTGCCCAATATCGCGCTGGAAGCGGCCTGGAATGGAGACCGGACCCAGCTTGCCTATACCTATAACCCGACGCTCGACCCCGACGAGCGCCAGCATCGGGTCGCTGCCAATGCGCGCTCCATCTGGATCTATAAACCCGCCACCGGCAAGCATGAGCGCCTGTTCCCGGAAGACGGCATCGATCGGCACAATCCGGTCTGGGGCCCCGACGGTCAGTCGCTTTATTATCTCTCCGAGGCGACGGGCTGGCTCAATGCCTGGCGCGTGGATCTGGCGACAGGCGAAGAAACCCAGCTCACCCAGTTTGATGGCGATCCGGTGCGGCACCTCTCGGTCGCCAATGACGGCACCATTGCTTTTGCCAATCGCGGTCGCATCTATGTCAAAGCCACTGATGCCGATGAACCTCGTGCCATTGAGCTCTTGACACTCGAGCAGCGTGCCATACGCAGCGACAACTTCCATGCCGAATACAAGCCTGGCCTCGCCTCCTCGCCGTCGGGCGAGCATTTCGCCATCATAGCGAACGCCGATGTCTTCCTGCAGGACACGGCCGGCAATTTCCGACAGCTCACATCCACACCCGGCGAAGAAAATGACCCGGTCTTCTCGCCCAATGGCACTCTTCTCGCCTATGCCGCGCAGCGCGACCACAAATGGGGCATCTACGCGGTGGACCTGACCCCGGCTGACGACCAGTCGGGCCTCGCACCGCAATATGAAGAGATCGCCCTCTACGTGCCTGAAGATGGCAATGCCTATCAGCCATCGTTCTCGCCCGACGGCACCAAGATCGCGTTTGTTGCCGACCGCCGCGAGGTCAAAGTTCTTGATCTCGAAAGCCGCGAGATCACGACGCTCTTTGACGAGAGCGATTACAACTCCGTCTACAATGACGGCGACATTAGCTTTGCTTGGTCGCCAAATTCGCTGGATCTCCTAGTCAACTGGCGCGCCATGGGTGGCTCTGAAAACCGACGCGTGGCGATTGTGCCCGCGGATGGGAGCGCAAGACCGCGCCCCATCGGCAACACCACGACGATGTTTGGCCCCTTCTGGACGCCAGACGGCACCCAGATCATTGGCCAGACCCTGCTCTACGGGGCCCGCAACGCGCAGCTGCGACCAACAGGGGCGACCGATCTTTATCGCGTCTTCATCTCCGAAGAGGCGCGTCGCGACTTTCTCGATACGATGGAAGGGCTCGACACTGGCTTTGACAGCGATGACGAGGGCAATCCCGTCGTGCGCCGTTACCAGCCGGACGCCTTGCGCAGTCGCGCTCTTGAGGGACGTTTGACCCCAGATGGGCTCAACGCTATTAGCGTCTTCCCGGTCGACGCACAGACGCTGGTGACGGTCGCACAAACCGGCCAGTGGACGTTCACTTTGAGCGCATTGAGCCTGCTCGATGGCAGCACCTCGGTCATTGGCTCCTTTGATGCGCCGGGTGCTCAGCGAATTTCAGCCCTGCCGGAACAGGGTATCATCGACGTCATGACCAGCGACGCAATCGTGCGCGTTTCCATCTCGGACCCGCGCCAGGTCACGCACATCCCATCCAACCTGTTCTATTCTCGTGACGCAGACGCCGCGCGTCTTGCTGCGTTTGAGCAGGCCTGGGCAGATGTGAAGTATCGCTATTATGACCCTGCCCATGAGGGTCGCGACTGGGATGCCATCGGCGCCAAATACCGCCAGTATCTGAGCTCGATCGCCAGCGATCGCGAGCTCAAGGAACTGCTTGCGGCCATGTATGGTGAGCTTTCCGCGTCTCATCTCTTTGTCAGATATGGTGGTCCGGAGGGGGCGCGTGCGGATATCGGTACCGAGCATGACGCCATCGGCGCCTATCTCGACCATGGCTATACAGGCCCCGGCCGGCGCATTGCTGCCATCCTGCCCCATGGCCCGCTCGACCGGAACAATATCGACGTTGAACCGGGCGACATCATCTCGTCCATCAACGGCCACCCCGTCCCCGATGCGGGCGGTATTGATCGGCTCCTTGAGCTCAATGTTGGGCGACCTGCTCTGGTCGGCGTAACCGACGCTGAGACCAAGGAAGAGCGCTTTTATACCATCAAGCCCATCGGCCCCGGAGAGGAGAACCGTTTGGCAAAGGCGCGCCTGATCGAAGCGCGTCGGGAAATGGTGGCGCGACTTTCCAATCAATGCGTCGCCTATCAGCACGTCCCGGCGATGAGCAACGAGCACTATCTCGATCTCCTGGGCAATCTCACCGCCCAGCGCGGTATCGCCAAGGCCGCGCTGATCGATGTGCGCTCCAACACCGGCGGCAATCTCACGCGCGAACTCATTACCCTGCTGACCGGCGAGGCCTATTCGACCATTGGCACCGATGGCGGCCCGCAGGAGATCGAGCCGGATAATCGCTGGGTCTGGCCAAGCGCCATTGTCGTCGACAGCTTCGGCTATTCTGACGGCTCGGTGTTCCCACAGGCCTATCGGGACAACGAGATCGGGCCGATCGTGGGTGATGTGGTGCTCAACACCGGCACCGCGCTCAGCACGATCCAGAGCAAACTCGTCCCGGGCCTCTCGCATGCCCTGCCTGTCCTGCCCAATCGCCGGATGGATGGCACGCTCTACGAGAACAATGTGATCCAGCCCGATATCCATGTGCCGTTTGATCCCAACCGCGTCGGTCTTAATGTCGACCCGCAGCTGGAAGCGGCCGTTGCGGCTCTCATGGCCGAGATCGGTGTGGATGCCGACTGCCGATTGCCATAAGGGCGATCTACGCACCAAAAAGAAAGGCGCCCTTTTGGGCGCCTTTCTTGTCCGAAGTCTTTACCGCGCCTGCGGCTGACCTTTTCAACCAGCGAAGAACGGCTGGGTGCCGTGGGCTTCAATGGCGGTGGCCAGACGGCCAAGGGCATGGATATAGGCAGCCGAGCGACCCGAGACGTTGCGGTCCTTCACGATCTGCCAGACAGCAGCGCCTTCGCGCTCCATGGCCTTCTTGAGGCGGGCATGGATTTCCTCGACGTCCCAGTAGAAGCCCTGACGGTTCTGTACCCATTCGAAATAGGAAACAGTCACGCCGCCAGCATTGGCCAGAATGTCGGGCAGGACGATGGTGCCCTTTTCGTTGAGGATCTTGTCGGCATCCGGGGTGATCGGGCCGTTTGCGAGTTCGAGGACAACCTTGGCCTTGATCGAACCGGCATTTTCCTTGGTGATCATGTCTTCGAGCGCGGCCGGTACCAGCAGGTCGGCTTCGACCGAGAGCAGGTCATCGGCAGCAATGACGGTGGCGCCGAGTTCAGCCGCCATGTCGGCAACGCGACGGCCAGCATTCTTGCCAGCGATCAGCTTTTCGACATCGAGGCCGCCCGGACGGTAAATGGCACCAGCCGAGTCGGAGACGGCCACGACCGAGTTGCCATCGGCAGCGGTCAGGCGCGCATAGTACTGGCCAGCATTGCCGAAGCCCTGGATGGCGACGGTGTGATCCTTGTCGAGACCCAGCTCATTGGCGAGGTGACGGACGAGGTAAAAGCCACCGCGGGCGGTCGCGTCATTGCGGCCCAGCGAACCACCAAGGGCGATCGGCTTGCCGGTGATGACAGCCGGGGTCACCTGGCCGGTGATCTGGTTATATTCGTCGCTCATCCAACCCATGATCATGGCGTTGGTATAGACGTCCGGTGCCGGGATATCGCGGTCCGGGCCAATGGTGTTGGCGAAGGCCTGGACATAGGCGCGCGACAGGCGTTCCAGCTCGGACTTGGAGAGCTGGCGCGGGTCGACGCGGATCGCGCCCTTGCCGCCACCATAGGGCAGGTTCATCACGGCGCATTTGAAGGTCATCCAGAAGGCGAGCGTTTCGACTTCTTCGATGGTGCTGTCGGGATGGAAGCGGATGCCGCCCTTGGTCGGGCCGCGGGTGTCGTCATAGCGGCAGCGCCAGGCAAGGAACGACTTGCGCGAACCGTCATCCATACGGATGAGCAGACGGGTCTTGGTCGTCTCTCGCGGGTATTTGAGTTTCTCGGTAACGTCCGGATCGATCTGCAGATGGTTGGCAGCTTCTTCCAGGCGGATGAGCGCGCGGTCGAGCAGGGTCTCGTCGGACATAGGTTACCCCTCAAGATGACAGGAAATACGCAGGACGCATAAAAATGCGGCACACAACTGCCACAATGTGGTCCGTTAGGTCAATAATCCTGCCCCATAATGACCTGAAATAATCTTCTCTGCCCATTGACTGGGCAAATCGAGCCCTGAATATAGATCGCCCAATCCCGATGGTCCGATGCCTAACTCCCTGCCGCTGCCCGATATCACCATCAACCATGATGACTATAATCGCGTGCTGACGCTGGCAGAGCGCTCGGTTCACACCATGCCCTATGTCTCGGCCTATCTGGAGCGGGAGCTCAAGCGTGCCGAGCTCTGCGATCCTTGGGAGCCGGCCGGCGTCTCCATGGGCCAGAGGGTCATGTTCCGGCTCGATGATGATCTGCAGGTCCGGCTGGGGCGGCTGACCTATCCGAACCGTCCCTTCGGCGAAAAGGGCAATGTGCCCATTCTCGGCCCGGTTGGCGCCGCGCTTATCGGCATGCGCCGCAATTCCTCGATTGAATGGCTCGATGGTGATCGCACCCGCGTGCTGACCGTGCTTGATTACGGCTGGTAATCAGGACGCAAAGCCGTTCCGGTCGATCAGCACCCAGAGCACGAAGACGTCGGTCAGCCCATGGGCGATGCTGACATAGAAGGTCGATCCCGTTCGCCAGGCGATCCAGGCCCAGAAAAGGCCCAATAGCGCCGCGCCGCCGATCAGCGAGATGGCCCCGCCGTCAAAGATCACGCCATGACTGAGCGCCAGCGGTATCTGCCAGCCGACGAATAGAAGCCAGCTCAGCCAGAAGCCCAGTATGGGCCTCTCCCGGAACGTCGCCATGAAGCCGCCGCGCCAGGCAGCTTCTTCCATGGGCGCATTGATCATGGCCAGCATCAGCGCGAGATACATCCCACCTTGAGTCAGCATGGATGTGTTGGGTACAAAGGTGATGAGCGCGACGAGCAGCACCTGAACCAGCAGCAGCGGAATGATCCACCAGTCCCGCCAGGGCAGTTTTTCCGAAAAGAGCCTTCCGTCATTGC
>JAAZLP010000416.1 GCA_012799265.1 Phyllobacteriaceae bacterium
AAGGGACATATCCTGGTCTTCTTCTGTCTTCTAGATCATCTGGATGAAATACAGAGAAAACAATTCCTCCAGACGAATGCTCTTTATTTGCAATAGAGACGATACGTTCTAGTTGATTGTTTTCCCTGTGTCTGTATTTGAGAAGGCGTGATATGTAGCTTGGTTTCGTGATGGAATCATTTCGTGAATAAAATGCTCTATTCGCTCTATCTTGGCCAAAACGAAACAGATCGGGAAAACGTTCTTGAATCACCAATTTTAGATCTGAGATACGATCGAGTGTGTCCTCTGAATAAGGAATTGAACATTGAAACGGAGCAATTTGCCAAGCACCGTCTGACCCGCTCCGCAATTCACTGCAAAGTAGTGCCGTATGATATAAGAATGACGGCTCATCTTTAATATAATAATTGATCATGTTTCACAGTAGTATATATACATTAGGAACATAGAGCCTGAGATCGATAGTATAAGGATAAAAGAAAAGAAACTCCATCTTAGTTTTTGTAGAGATTCGCTTTTGTGTTTTACTAGTATGTGGAGTATGAATAGCTGTTCTAGGTCTTCCCTTATGGATTCTTCGATCTTAGAAACACCAAGTGCTCTATCGAAGAACCTATTTCTTTCCTCAAGTACATCGTTGGCTATTTGTGTGAAGTCACCTCTTTCTCCATAGTCCTTCACTCTGTCTGGAAGAGAATATCGGAAATACCAGTGCCGAATATCTGATACGAGGCGATAAGGCCTATCTTGATCGAGTTCTGAATTGTATATATTTACAGAATATATTAGGGCCACAAATATTGTTAGCCCCATGTTTATGATCGCTACTTTTGTGTTTGGCGATATTGCTTCTTGGTGACCTCCGCTATAGAGCGCAAGGGCGGTGAAGGCCAATCCACTGAAAGTCATAAGTTTTGTGATTATTGCGGACCTTTGGGTCTCATACCAATCGTGCCGATTTATCGTATAATGTATGGCGTGCTGGATTTTATTTACTTGATACGAGCCATCTAACGCCGTTACCGCAGGACGATGGGTTAACTGCGCTACGATATTTTTGATCTCGACCAACTGCGTGGCGGCCATTGCGGTTACAATGCCGCTATTTCGTCGCAGCGTCCCCGATTTCCAAATCCCATTTGGTGCGAATTGTAGCAAAACGAAGTACACGATTGGTACGATGAATATCGTGATAGCGTCGAACATCAGGCCCCTCCCGAGCTTTTACCCTCAGTGTCGTTTCAACATGGCGATGGTCGTATATTGTTCATCGCGCAGGCAGTGCGGGAGAGATTGGCGGATTCCCGATTGCACCTTGCACCTTCAGTGAGTTATCAAATTAGGCCAACCAAATTCCCTGCTTAGACGTTGGTGCGTCCCCCTTTTTCGCCTTTTTTTTACTCACCCCACCTAACTCCCCCTCATCTCCTGCAGCCCTTCCTCCCACGTCACTATCGGCGCATATCCCAGTTCATCACGGGCGCGGCGGTCGGATAGGGTGAAGTCGTAGCCGACGAGGCGCAGCATCTGGCGGGTGAGGGGCGGTTCTCCCTTGAGGCGCAAGCTGCGCCATGCGGTTTCCATGACGGTCGCCATTACCCAGGCGGCGCCGACCGGCGCAGACTTGTCGCCTGCATCGACGCCCTGCGTTGCCAAAAGACTGCCCATTACTTCGCGCAGGCTCCGGTCCTTGCCGTCGGTGACGAAATAAGCGCGTCCGCCGTTTGCCTTTTCTGCTGCAAGCAGCGCGGCATGGCAGATATTGTCGACATGCGCCGTCGACATCATGCTCTTGCCACCATCCGGCCAGCGGAATTTTCCCGCCTTCACGTTCTCGATCGTCTCGTAGATCAGCGGCATGCGCGCGCCCCAGATCATCGGCGCAAGGATGACCGTGGTGCGCATGCCTGCGGGGTCGTCGGCGTCAATCACGAGCTGCTGCGCGCGTCCCTTGCTGGCGCTGTATGGCGCCCAGTGAGGGAAGGACATCGGCGCATCCTCGGTCACGCCCAGCATCGGCTTGCCGTCGCCCATAACCACGGACCCCGCGCCGATCTTGATGAAGCGCTTGACGCCCTGCGCCTTGGCGGCTGCAAGGACGTTGCGCGTGCCTTCAACATTCGCGCGCTCGAACGCTTCCGCCGTTCCCCACACCTTGAACATGGCTGCGGCATGAAAGACGACATCCGCATCGCCGATGCCGAGCGAAAGCGCCGCGACGTCGTCGAGGTCGCCCTGAACCGGCACGGCGCCCAGCGTCGCCAGTTTCGCTGCATCCATGGGTGAGCGGTGCAGGGCGCGGACCTGCCAGCCTGTGTCCACCATCATCCTGATTAGCCGGCCACCGACAAAGCCGGTGCCGCCCGTCACAAAGGCCATCGTCATGTCGCCACCCCACCCGTGCGCTATAGCCGCTGTCGTCTACAAGATACGACATGTAACTCTTTGACAAGGTGTTTGTCGGTTCGTGGTGATGACTCAGTAGTTCAAGAACAGACGAGAACTTACTTATGAGCGCGTATGATCCGATCTCGGGCTGTTCTTTCTCTTTACGAACGAAGACGGGGGAGTGGACCGTCCGGCCTTCAGCGAAGGGGTGCGGCCTTTTTCGTCTGGCCCTTACGCAGCGTTTTTTGCTATGGAGCCCGTTCCCGAACTGAACACTATCCGAAAGAACCAGCACGGCAGCGACCGTGACAGGCTTTCATTCTTGCGACCAAGGTGGCGAAGATGAACAAGCCTTTTATTTCGTTGCGTCCAGAGATCACCCGGTCGCACGCATTCACCCTGATGGACTGGATGGAGGATGAGCGCGTCACGCGCTATCTCAGCGACTCGAGCAGCGTGTCGCGCTTCATCTCGCAGGCCGTCGACCGCGCGCAGATGCCGATCCTGACGCATCTGTTCAACCAGGGTGGCCGTTTCTTCATGGCCTACGACAGGGACGATCGCCCGGTCGGCTTCGTGCGTCTGGTCAAGACGGGTGCCGACTGCGAGATCGTGCTGGTCGTTGGAGAGCATGACAACTGGGGCCAAGGCCTTGGCGGCAGCACCATTCGGGAGGGGCTCAAGCTCGCCTTCCTCGACATGCGCGCCGAAAACGTGATCGCGAAGATCCACCCGAGTAACGTTCGCTCGCTCAAGGGTTTCGAGCGCTGCGGCTTTCACCTCCAGCGCGAAACGCCGACGCTCAATTCGCTGTCGCTGAACGCAGGCCGCTACCTGCAGCTTCTGCGTGACGGCGTCATGGCGGACTCGCCCGAGATCTACGTCACCGAGATCGACAAGGCGCGGCTCCAGAGCCTGCTGGCTATCGAAGACGAGACGCCGCAGGCCGATCTCGAGCACGAGATCGAGCGGGCCATCGTCGTCGAGCCGCAGCGCGTGTCCGGCGATGTGGTGACGATGAATTCACGCGTCGTGCTCCGTCTCGATGATGAAAAGCAGGAAGTGGCGCTCGTCTATCCGCAGGATGCCGATGCGCGCGATCGCAAGCTGTCGGTCCTGTCCGATCTCGGCACCGCCATCCTCGGTTTTCAGGAGGGCGATGCAGTGGACTGGATGGTCGCAGACCGCACCCGCCGCATCCGCATCGAAAAGGTCGTCTACCAGCCAGAGTCTTCAGGCGATTTGCATCTCTGAATGAGGTGGGCGGAGTCGACCGGTGCGCAGCGCATCAGATCCAACACGCTGCGTGGACGCATATGATCATGACTGATCTTGACGCTCAAATCCGGTGGGGGCGGGGGACTAGGTCCGCCGCCTGCTATGCGCTCGACATCGATGCAGCCAGTATCCGCAAGCGAGTTTCCTCACCATGGCAAGTTGATTAGACAGAACGACTTGCTCGTTAACCAATTAGAGTTAGCTGGGGTAACTGTTTCTGTTCTCGTCGCGTGTGGAGTAAGCGCCTCTTGCCATACCGTGAA
>JAAZLP010000417.1 GCA_012799265.1 Phyllobacteriaceae bacterium
CCTTCCCGAATGTAGATGTTGCGCCCGGCCAACTCGAGCGGGGTATAGACCCGCATGTCGGGCACGGTCTCGACGGTCTCGTCGATCGTGAATAGCGGCGCGATCTCCACGATCCCGCCGACGCTGGCAGCGGCGATAATGAGCAGGACGAAGCCTATGGCATTTCGTTCGACTTTACGGTGAAAGAACTCGGCCATGACTACTCCGCAGGGCTTGGGACTGCGCCGGCAGGGGCAAGTTCACCCTCGCCCAGCTTTTCCTGAACCGGAATGCCGCGCCGCACCGTCATCCAGATGTTGTAAGAGCCGACAATGGCGCCGATCAGGAACAGCAGCCCGCCAATGGTGCGCGCGATATAGTAGGGGTACATGGCGACCAGCGTATCCACGAAGGAGTAGGCCAGCGTGTCACTCTCGGTATAGGTGCGCCACATAAGTCCTTGGATGATCCCCGAGTTCCACATGGCGAAGACGTAGATCAGTGTGCCGGTCAGAGCGAGCCAGAAGTGGACCTCGATAAGGCCGTTAGAATACATTCGTTCGCGTTTCCACAAGGCTGGCACCAACGTGTAGATCGACCCGAAGGTAATCAGCGCCACCCAGCCCAGGGCGCCGGCGTGAACGTGTCCGACTGTCCAGTCGGTATAGTGCGACAGGGAGTTGACCGCGCGCACTGCCATGAACGAACCCTCGAAAGTCGAGAGCCCGTAAAAGATCGCAGCGACCACCATGAAGCGAAGGGTGGCGTCATCTCGTACCTTGTGCCAGGCGCCGCGCAGGGTCATGAGCGCATTGCCGGCCGATGCCCAGGACGGCACCAGCAGCATGACGGAAAAAGTCATGCCCAGCGTCTGCACCCAGTGCGGCAAAGCCGTATAGTGCAGGTGGTGCGAACCAGCCCACATGTAGAAGAAGGTGATGCCCCAGAAGCTGAGGATGGACAGCCGGTAGGAGAAGATCGGTCGATTGGCACGTTTGGGCAGGTAATAGTACATCATGGCGAGGAAGCCCGCCGTGAGAAAGAAGGCTACCGCGTTGTGGCCATACCACCACTGCACCATCGCATCCTGCACGCCCGGCCAGATCGTGTAGCTCTTGGCGCCGGCGAGGCTCACCGGAAGGGCGAGGTTGTTGACGATGTGCAGGATCGCTACGACGACGATGAAAGCCAAGTAGTACCAGTTAGCCACATAGATATGGGGCTCCTTGCGCCGCGCCAGGGTGCGCAGGAACAGGACGAAATAGGTCACCCAGACAATGACGAGCCAGATGTCGGCATACCATTCCGGCTCGGCATATTCTTTGGACTGGGTAATGCCCATGCCATAGCCGGTGACGGCCATGATGCAGAACAGGTTGTAGCCGAAGATCACGAACCATGGACTCACATGCCCGGCGAGGCGTGCCCGGCTAGTGCGCTGCACGACATGGAATGAGGTGGCGATCAGCGCATTGCCGCCAAACCCAAAGATTACGCCAGTAGTATGGGCCGGGCGCAACCGGCCGAAACTTGACCAGGCCATGTCGAAATTGAGCGCTGGCCAGGCGAGCTGCGCGGCTACCCAGACGCCGACGAACATCCCAAAAATGGCCCAGATCATCGTGAGTGCGATGCCCGCCTTTATCGGATCGTCGTAATAGCTCAGGGCGCGGTCCTCGACGGGCTCAGGTAGATCGAGGCGCGTGAGGATGTAGGCGGCAGTTGCGGCACACAGCAGGATGACTAAGAGGCCGTGAACCCCGATCGGATCCCACCGGCCCGGCACGGCGACCAACAGCGCTCCCAAGCCCACCAATGTAAGTATAAACAGGCACGATTGCCGCTCCGCACGTGTCAATCCTGCAACCATCACACCGCTCCCACTCCCTTGGACCAATCAGCCTAACCTGACTGGTCCACCCGAACCGTTCGAATTTCTCGTCTTCCCGGCGCTACCCGGCGACTTCGGATCCCTCCCAAAGTCTCTAGCACCTCTTTGTCGCATGCAAGTTGCTATGCGTCAAAGAGGTGGACGAAAGGGGAGCATAGTCAGACTTGCATTCGGGCAGGGTAGAAGGCTCGGGCGTCGGTGAACGATCGGAGAGGTCTTTCGTTAAGTCTTGATGCAGTGATCCGGATCGGCTCCGGATCAGCATCGAGACACAGGAGAACACCAATGAGAGTAACGCATATCTCATCGCGGGCGGCCTGGCCGCGCTTATGTCCGTCCCGGCTCTTGCAGCGGACCATCAGGTGCAGATGTCGAACAAGGACTCCGAGGGACGAGCCATGCAGTTCGAGCCGGCCTTCCTCAAGGTTGCACCGGGCGACACAGTGACCTTCGTCGTGACGTTGCCCCCTGCGCCCAATCCAGTTTGAAGTAGGCTGTGGCGGACTAGAGGTGAAGCGAACCAGATTCACCGAAGAACAGCTCATCGCGATCTTGAAGGAGCAGTAGGCTGGCGTGCCCGTTGCCGACCTCTGTCGGAAGCACGGCGTCAGCAACGCCAGCATCTACAAGTGGAAGGCCAAGTATGGCGGCATGGACGTCAGCGGGGCCCGGCTACTTAAGGCTCTCGAGGACGAGAACGCTCGGTTCAAGAAGCTGCTGGCCGACAGGATGCTCGACAATGCCGCGCTGAAAGATCTACTTGGAAAAATGTATGACCTGCCCCGCCCGGGCAAGGATCGATTTCGTTCTGACGATGGCAGTCCGCCTAAATGTATCCGGCCTCTCGCGAGTGGACCGCTGGTGCGGTCAGGCCATGATGAGATCCGCGCGCATGGTTCTCAGAAAATGGTTCGTGCAGGAGCACGCTTTTTTGCACAGAGCTTACAATGCGCTGATCGACTGTTTGGTCATCACTCTCCCGAGCCTCGCTTTCTTCAGGCCGGCGCCCTTAGGCGACAGCCGGATCTCGTCTGTCGTATATGGCGCCGGGCCGCACGATGATGGCCCACGCCATCCTCGCCATCTTTGCCGCCATCCCAATGGCGCCCAATGATCGCTGGTCCCTGGACTTCGTCTCCGACCAGATGACGGACGGTCGGCGCTTTCGGGTGCTGACAGTGGTCGATGACTGCACACGCGAATGCCTGGCCTTGGTTGCCGACACCTCGCTGTCTGGTCTGCGCGTTGCCAGAGAGCTGGAGACGCTGATGGCTACTTGAGGGCGCCCCAAGATGATCGTCAGAGACAATGGGACTGAGTTCACGTCCAACGCCATCCTAGGCTTCGCTGACCGGATGGGGATCGACTGGCACTACATTGCCCCGGGCAAGCCGATCCAGAACGCCTTCGTCGAGAGCTTCACGGCCGGTTGCGAGACGAACTGCTCAACGAGACGCTCTTCCCATCGCTTTCTCATGTGCGAGCGACCCTGGCGTCCTGGCGCGCCGATTACAATCTGCACCGGCCTCACTCGCGGTTGGGTTGGATGACGCCTGCCGAATACGCCGACGCCTTAACCCGCGACGGGATCTGCCGCTCCGCTCGATGACCAGCTCCGCGCCAGCCCCCGTCGCTCACCTAGGCCAGATCGGCCAAACCAACCGCCTGAGTCGACTTCACGCTGGATAGAAGTTGGGGGCAACGTCAGTGGCCACAGCAGGCAGTATCAATACGATAACGTCATATATCGGGACGAGACACGCTGTCTTGGCAAGCAGGTCTCGAAGCGAGGAGTTTGCACCCGCAGGGTGTTGATGGTCAACCCAGGCCGCTTCATTCATGGAGGTCTTCCATACGGGGCCGCCGTTTGCGCTGGTTGGGATTACGAGGCTGCATATCTTTCACATCGCAGTTTGTGCGAGCAACTTTTTTCGGTCGACTGTCCTGCTTCGCTGTTCAGCGTGTTTGCGTAGATCGCATGCGAGCACACGAGATGGAAGGACTCGGGCGCGAAGGTAAACGTCGGTACGCTACATACACGGCTGATGCTGTGCCCGCCCCTGATGGTCGCGGCGCTTGTTGCACACCGATAACGGGGCCGCAAAATGCGCGATCAGCGGTTGGTAAAGGGGAAACCAAGAGAGAAATCGTCATCCCCGGTTTCAAGACCGCGACCTGCGATCTGAAAAGCCAAGTAGGATTGCGGTAGCTGGGCGGCGGCGCCCGGGGCGCGAGTAGGCGAACTCGTACCCAATTTTGATAGCCTCTTCGATCTTGGTGCGAAGAAGCGCTTCTTCGTGCCGGTCAGCCCGCAGAGTTACGAGTGACTGCTCCAGTTTGTCGATTGCGAAAAGAAGCCTGGGATCGGGTGTTACTGGTGGCAATGTGACATCCTCTACGGCGTTAAGCGTCAATAGCATCAAGCCCCATTTGGCGGATACGTTCCGACAGCATTTTAGGCGATGTTTAGGAGTCTGCCTCCAGGGCCGGTCGTTCAACTGCCCAAGTGTGCGAAGCTTAGGATGGATGCCACAAACGTCACAACACGGCTGATGCTGTGCTCTACCTCTGCATTGGTATGACCCTGCCAGGCGCCAGCGGCGAAGAAATTTACTCAATAGACGTGTACCGGCCTGCGGCAGCAAGCCACATCATCTCGGTCGTTCACGATCATTCCCGGATTCCTCCAGCAATGCGACCGGGTATCTTAACACTTTGTAGACGATATTGAGCGAATTTATATTCGCTAGGTCACCAGTCCAAGCTGAAGCGCTCACCCGATCATCATCAGGGTGGGCGTTTTTACTTTGTAGTGTGCGGTGACTGGTAGTCGGTCGGCCAGATTGCTGTGCTCCGATCGCCAGGGGCGCGCTTCTCGCCCAAGGACGTGGGCCAGTTCTACTTGTTGCTGCCGACTACAGGCTTCGTATTGGCGAGTGGATGGGATGGCGCGGGATAATGAAGCAACTGGTTCAAACTTGGCTGAACGTTGAAAATAGAACACCATTGGTGCTCCCGATGCGCGTCAAGGGAATGCGACCAATGCCCAGGCGTGCTCATCGCATATCCCTCTTCCATTCCTACCTGTTGGGGTGCAATTAGCTGCCTGCGTGTGTGTCCGCGGTGGATCTGTCCGGGGCTCTGGAGATCGAGCTTACGGGAATGGCGCGCTGA
>JAAZLP010000418.1 GCA_012799265.1 Phyllobacteriaceae bacterium
AGCGCATTGAGCTTGCCGTGTTCGAGGCGCTTCACCTCGTCCGGCGCCCCGCCTTCGTCGATCATGCGCCGGCGCTGCACCACATCGGCCATGCCATAGCTCATCCAGGCATCGGCCGGCAGACCGTCGCGCCCTGCGCGCCCGGTCTCCTGGTAATAGGCTTCAATCGAAGCCGGCAGGTCCATATGCGCCACATAGCGCACATCCGGCTTGTCGATACCCATGCCGAAAGCCACGGTCGCCACAAGGCAGAGCCCATCCTCCTTGAGGAAGGCGTCCTGATTGGCCGAGCGGAGCTCGGCGCTCATCCCGGCATGATAGGGCAGGGCGCGGATGCCCTTCCCAGTGAGCCAGTCGGCAATGTCCTCGACCTTGGCGCGGCTGAGGCAATAGACGATCCCGCTCTCGCCGCGATGGCCGGAGAGAAAGTCCAGCAGCTGATCGCGCGGCTTGTCCCGCTCGACGATGGAATAGGAAATGTTCGGCCGGTCAAAGCTGGTCGTAAAAACCCGCGCCTGCTCCAGCCCCAACCGCTCGATAATGTCTTCGCGCGTCGTCGGGTCTGCCGTTGCCGTCAGCGCAATGCGTGGCACGCCCGGGAAGAGTTCGACCAGATGGATCAGCTCGCGATATTCCGGCCGGAAATCGTGCCCCCACTGGCTCACGCAATGGGCCTCGTCGATGGCAAAGAGCGCGATCTCGCAGCCGCCCAGCATATTGGCAAAGCCCGGCGTCGCCACCCGTTCCGGCGCCACATAGAGGAGGTCCAGTTCGCCGCGTCGCAGATGCCGGCGCACCTCGGCGGATTCTTCCGCGGTCAGCGATGAATTGAGTGCAGCCGCCGCTACCCCCGCCTGCCGCAAGGCCTCCACCTGATCGCGCATCAGCGCGATGAGCGGTGAGATCACGATCCCCACGCCCGGCCGGCAGATCGCCGGGATCTGGTAGCACATGGACTTGCCGGCGCCCGTCGGGAACAGCACCACCGCGTCGCCGCCATCAGTCACATGATCGATGACGTCGCCCTGCTGACCCCTGAAATCCCGGTGCCCGAAAATATCGCGAAGCACCGTCAGCGGCGTAGGCCGCTCGTGACGCTGGGGCGAAAACAGTTCTAGAGACTCAATGGCTTGCACATGCCCCTTGGATCATGGGCAGCAAGGGGAGGCAACCGCACGGAGCGATCAACTCATTTTGGATTGCTCTGGATCGGCTCAATCCGGTCCTGGATATAGTCCTCGATCTTGTGCTCGAGGATGCGCTTGAACCGGTCCTTCTCGCTCTCGGCATGGGCGATGATTTCGCGCACCCGCCAGAATTCCATGGCGCCGAAATTCTGCACATGCGGGCGGATATAGATGTCCGGCGGATAGGCCGCCATCATATGCGCCGTCAGCGAATGCATCATGATCTGGGCTGAGCCGAACCAGATATCGATCGCCTTGTGGTCGGTTTTGGCGATGTGGGCTGACGGGTCCCCTGCGACATCAATGCCGATGAGAAAGTCCGTGTCGATATCGGCCTGGTCGAGCGGCAGCGGATTGACCACCCCGCCATCCACAAGCAGATGCCCATTGTGGATCACCGGCTTGAAAAAGCTCGGTATGGCGAGCGATCCTGCAATCGCCGGACGCAGCAGGCCCGAATTGAAAACCACCTGATGCCAGGACTGGAAATCGGTCGCCACCACATAGAGCGGCACCTTGAGGTCCTTGAATTCCAGCGGGAAGTTCTCTGGCGTGAACGCATCCACGACGCTTGCCGCGTCGAGCTGCACCGAAATCCCGTTCTTGAGCAGCCCGCCAATGCCGCGGATTTGCGTCGACCACAACCGTCCGGCGATGATGCGCAGCGTGCCGAGCACCTCAAAACTATGCTCCCGCAGCTCTTTGCCCGACATGCCAGCGGCCCAGCCGGCACCGATCAGCGCCCCGATGGAGGTGCCTGAAATAACCGATGGCTTGAGTCCCAGCTCATCCATGGCCTCGATATAGGGGATGTGGGTCAGCCCGCGCGCAGACCCTCCGCCGAGGGCGACGCCTATCCTTGGTCCGGAAGACGTATGCACTTTGCCGCGCTCCTGCCCCTGCGAGCGCAGCAGGTCAGCCAGAGCCTTGCCCCTGATTTGCAGGGGCGTCAGCGGGCGATCCTGCGGCGTCTCGTCAAAGACGGTACGAAAGGAGCTTAGCGCACCAAAGTTGAAGAAGGGTTCAGTCTTGTTCGCGAGCGATTTCGCGCCAGCCAATGTCCCGTCGGGCGAAACCTTCTGGCCAGTCAATCTTGTCCAGGCCTGCATAAGCACGTTGCTGCGCCTCGCTCACACTTGTCCCCAGCGCCGTGATGTTCAGCACACGTCCGCCATTGGCCAGTAAACGGTCGCCATCCCGCTTCGTTCCCGCGTGAAAGACCGTGAGCGTCTCGCTGTCGAGCCCTTCCACGCCCTTGATCTCGCTGTCCTTGTCATAACCGCCCGGATAGCCGCGCG
>JAAZLP010000419.1 GCA_012799265.1 Phyllobacteriaceae bacterium
AGAAGCAGGGTCTGGCTAATTATTTCTCACCTGAAGCGGTAAGCCTTTCCATGAGCGGCTCTGGCGGCGTCATGGGCGGTACCGCCATGGATAATTCCGGGAACCTGATGTCCGGATCGTCGTCAGACGTGGTGCAGGAAGAGCCTGCTGCATCGCGCAATCCGGTGGCCGAACAGCCCAGTTCTTCAGAGGGTGGTACGCCCCGGGCGCGCGGTAGTGAGGAGCGCGCAAGCAGCGACAGCGAGTTCAATCTGCAGGCGGTCGACACACAGGCCTTCCACAGTGCCGCGGCCAGTATCAAGCAGGCCTGGCAGTCCATGCCGGAGATCACGCCCTTCATGGACAATCTCCTCGTCGATCAGACCGAAGAGGGGCTCGATATTCAGATCATGGACCAGCAGGGTCGAGCCATGTTCCCGGAAGGGTCCAAATATCCGCTCGAGCACACGCGCGCGGCGATTGCTGCGATCGCGCCGATCCTTCAGCAGCTCAATGCGCAGGTCAGCATTTCCGGGCATACGGCGGCCGGCGGGCGCTATGACAATCCGCGCTATGGGCCGTGGGAGTTGTCGGCAGATCGCGCAAATGTGGTGCGGTCGGTTCTGGGTGAGTTCGGGCTCAGCGATGACCGGGTGAAGTCCGTGGCCGGACGGGCGACTGACGAACCTTTCTTCCCCAACGATCCCTATATGGCCGCCAATCAGCGGGTGAAGATCACCGTGCTGCACACGCCGCCGCCGGTGCCGGCAGGGCTCAAGCCTTAAAGGTAGAGTTTGAACCCTTCATGCGTGGCTTCGAAGCCGAGCTTCCGATAGAAGCGGTGCGCATCTGTGCGCACCTTGTTGGAGGTAAGCTGCACAAGGGAGCAGCCTGCACGGCGGCATTCCTCAATCGCCCAGGTCACCATTTCCGAGCCAAGGCCATTGCCGCGTTGATCGGCGCGAATATGGACATTTTCAAGCATGCCTCGCCGCGCGCCGAAACGTGGGAGGCCCGGAATTATGCTGATCTGCAGGGTGCCGACCACCTGACCGTCGCGGTCGGCGACGATGAGGCGGTGGTTGGGATCGGCGGCGATGTCGTCAAAAGCGGCGCGATAGCGCGGGTCGGTCAGCGTTGCCGGATCAAGAGGCGGCGTGTCGGCACCCCTCGCATCGCCTGCATGGCTGAGGGTCAGGATTGTCGAGATGTCGTCTGGTGTCGAGTCCCGGAATAGCAGCGTGGACATATCAGCCCTTTCTCGGCGCGAGGAGGCGCGCCAGGCCTAGCACGAGCAGCGCGAAGAGAGCGGCGCCGATGGCCATGATGGAGTTGCCTGCCCACAGCGCACCTGTGCCTGCCCAGAGGATGGATGAAAGCGCTTCGGTGATGGTGGCGATGCGTGAGGCGGTGTGGCGGCGGCGAAACTGCGAGCGTTTGCCGGGGACGCGGAACCAGAGCTGGATGGCGGTGGACGAGGCGGCGGCGAGGCCACCACAGACTGCAACGGCAAGCGCCATAGGTGGGGTGATGAAGAGCAGGGCAATGATCATCGGCGCGAGCAGCGCGATGATGATCGACAGCACTGCCTCTACCTTGGCGCGGAGCAGGGTAGAGGGTGCGATGGGCGCCGTGGTGACGAGATCGGCGGCGTCTTCACCTGATATGGCGAGCCAGGCGAGACCGCCGGCCAACTGGCCTGCGGCCATGACGAGGACCGGCACGATGACGATGAAGGTCGAGCCCGAGGAGCCGTAATTGACCCAGAGCAGCAGGGCTGGCGGCAGCATGTAGAGCAGTTGCATCAGCGTCTGGGACAGAAGCCAGGGATCGCGCTGGAGGAGTTTCCATTCCTTGCGGCGCAGCGTCTGGCGCTGGCTGCGGGGCGCGAAGGCGGTCGATGAGGCGCGGCGGGTGCTGCGGATATGGTTGAGCCCGGCGGCGGCGCTGGCGAGGCGCGCATAGCTTGGAGCCACGAAGATGATTGTGGCGAGGAGAATGCAGAAGCCGAGGATGGCAAGGGCAATGCCTTCGCCAACACTACCCATGGCGGCGCGGGCGGGCATCCAGAGGAGGCTGGTGGCGTCCGGCGCGGCGGCGATCAGTTGCGGCGACTGGAAGAGGGCGAGGCGCGAAAACCCACCTTCGGACAGAATGGCTGCGGCCTGAATGCCAATGACGAAGCCGGCGCCGACAATGCCGGCGACGATCTGGGCGAGGAGGCGTGTGCGGCGGGGGCCTGCGAGGCGGAAGAGAAGGCGCGTGGTGCCGATGGCGATGGCGACTGAGAGGGAGGCAAAGCAGGCGAGGACCAGATAGGCGGAAAGCCAGTGGGGCCCGTCCTGTATCGTCAGCGATATCACCAGCGGGCTGATCAGCAGGCCCGACAGCATGAAAGTGCCGAGGAAGACGGCGGCCGAGCGGACTGCGAAGAGGCGCGCGGGCGAGGCCGGGGAGGAGAGGATCAGATCAAGATCGGATCGGGTGTAGTAGACGCGTGTCACTGACTCCAGAGCCTGGGAGAGGGTGACGGTCCAGAAGAGGAAGATGGTACCAGTGACGGTGACGAGGACTGGTTTGTCGATGACGATGCCATCCTGAACCGCTGGTCGGACGGCAAACCAGGCGATGAGGAACATCAGCGCATAGACGAGGCCGCCGCCGATAAGCCAGCCGAAGGCGCGGCTGCGCTTGCCACCGGTAGCGGCGGCCATGGCGTCGCGCCAGCCCAGACGCAGCTCATGGCGCGCCAGCCAGGGCAGGGTGCCGGGGGCGGCGATCACGCGGCTTGGCTCCCCTGCGCGACTAGGTCGAGGAAGATATCTTCGAGCGTGCTTTCGCGGCCCAGCCGGGTGCGTAGTTCGGCAAGCGTGCCTTCGGCGATGAGGCGACCATCGGCGATGACGCCAATGCGTTCGGCCATGCGTTCGGCGACTTCGAGAATGTGGGTGGTCATGATGACAGTGACGCCGGTCGCGACCTTTTCGCGGAGCACGTCCTTGACCTGCCGGGCCGAGCCGGCGTCGAGGCCGGTAAGTGGCTCATCGAGGATGATCACTTTGGGATCGTGGACCAGAGCGCCGGCGAGGGCCACCTTCTGCAGCATGCCCTTGGAAAAGCCGCCGCAGAGCTCATTGGCGTGGGGGGCGAGGCCGAGCCAGTCGATCAGCTCGTGCGCGGTTTTCTGCGCGAGCGCGGGTTCAACTTCCCAGAGCCCCGACACAAATTCGAGATATTCGAGCGGCGTCAGGCGGTCATAGACCATGGGCTCGTCTGACACCCAGGCCATGACGCGCTTGGCGGCGATAGGGTCTGCGAGGGCGTCGATACCGAAGATGGATATGGAGCCGGCGTCGGGTTTGAGGAGGCCAGCCACCATGCGCAGGATGGTGGTCTTGCCCGCGCCATTGGGGCCCAGCAGGGCATAGAATTCACCCGCGGCAATGGTGAGATCGACGCCTTTGACCACGGGGCGGTCAAAGGATTTCGTGAGCCCCGAAAGGGCAAGTGCAGGGCTGGTCATGGCAAAACCCAATAAATATTGGCGCCAGACTAGGGTGCAGGTGTTTCAGGGCCGTTTATCGGCAGGATTAAGAAATACTGGCCAGGTGATGCGCAAAACAAAAGGCCGCCCGAAGGCGGCCTTTCATTTGGTAGGTTTTTAGTGATCAGGCGACGGTCAGCTGCACGTCGACATTGCCCCGAGTGGCGTTGGAATAGGGGCAGATCTGGTGTGCCTTGTGAACCAGATCTTCGGCCTGTGACTTGTCGAAGCCCGGGATGGAGACCTTGAGTTCGACGGCGATGTTGAAGCCAGCGCCATTGGCGTTTTCGCCGAATGAAACGGCAGCGTCGATGGTGGTCTCGTCGGGCACCTTCACCTTTTCGCCGCGTGCGACGGCCTTGAGGGCGCCCAGGAAGCAGGCGGAATAGCCGACCGCAAAGAGCTGTTCGGGATTGGTGCCGGGGCCGTCATTGCCGCCCATGGCCTTTGGGGTATCGAGGGTCACTTCAAGACGGCCATCGTCGGTCTTGCTGGTGCCGGTACGGCCACCGGTGGTGTGGGCGTGGGCGGTATAGACTGCGGCTTTGATGCTGCTCATGGGGAACGTCTCCTCGTTGGATGGGCATTTGTATAATGCACAATTCAATTGTGCGCAATATAAGTTTGTGCGATAGAAGTGGCGCCGTGATTTCCGAGGTGAGGATGGCCCATCAGACCATGCCGACCATCGACCAGATGCTGTGCTTTGCCGTTTACGCAACGGGCCACGCCTTCACGCGGTTCTACAAGCCGCGGCTGGATGCACTGGACCTAACGTATCCGCAGTATCTGGTGTTTCTTGTGCTGTGGGAGCAGGACGATGTGACGGTGAAGGCGCTGGGCGAGCGACTGTTCCTTGATAGCGGGACGATCACGCCGCTGATCAAGCGGCTTGAGGCACGGGGACTGGTGACGCGGCGGCGGGACGAGGACGATGAGCGGCAGGTGCGGATCCGGCTGACCAAGGAAGGGCGGGACCTCAAGGCGAGGGCTTTTTCCATCCCCCTAGCGGTGATCGAAGGGACTGGCCTCACGCAGGATGGCGCGGGGGCGATGCGCGAGGAGTTGCTGGCTTTGCGCGCGAGGCTGGATGCGGCGCTTTCGGCGCAGGATAAATAGGGGCGCCCCGTAGGGCGCCCGCACATGATCAGAGCGTGATCCGGTAAATGCCGAAACCGGCCTCGTCGGTCTCGCCCGTGGGCTCGATCTTGACCGCGGTGACGTCGGCAACCTTGTCGGCAGCCTTGGGACCGGTGGCGAAGAGCACCGTCGTATCGGGGAGCGGCGCGAGGGCCCAGTTGCTGTCTGCCTTGGGGTCGATGGTGCCGTTCTCGATGATGTAGCGGACGATGACGTCGCGGTTGGTATCGGGGCCGATGAAGATGATCTTGTCCGGCCCGATGCCCGGGAAGCCGCCACCGCCACCAGCACGGTAATTGTTGGTCACCACAACGAATTGCTGCGCCGGATCAATGGGCTGGCCATTGTATTGCAGGTCGACGATGCGGCTGGCGTCTGGATTTTCGAAGGCCCCGCCATCGGCGGCATATTTCGACGGCTGGGTGAGGTCGACCTTGTAGGTGACGCCGTCCAGCACGTCATAATTGTAGGACGGGAAGGCCGGGTTGATGAGCTCGGCGTCTTTCGATCCGGGCTCGATCTGATTGAAAATGCCGGCCGAGCGCTCGAGCCAATTCTTGACGTCCTCGCCGGTGATCAGCACGGCCTGGATGGTGTTGGGATAGAGGTAGAGGTCAGCCACGTTCTTGATGGCGACCGGGCCGACGGGAACATCGGTGTAATATTCCGGACCGCCGCGGCCACCGGCCTTGAAGGGTGCGCCGGCCGACAGGATTGGCAGGCCTTCCCATTCGGTGCCCTTCATCATCTGCTCAATGTACCAGGCCTGGGCCTGGGTCACGATCTGGATGGACGGATCGTCGGCAACGAGGGCGAAATAGGAGTGGAGCGGCGCTGCGGTCTCGCCGACGGGACGACGTATATAGTCGAGCGTTTCCTGATGTTCGGTGGCGACGGAGGCTTCGACTTCCGGGTCGGATTCGACCGTGGGGACGTTCTGGTTGTCGACGCGCTCGACAATGGGGCGGGCTTCCGATGCGTGGGATAGGACGCTCCACTTGCCGTCGGCATCGACTTCGAGGAGCAGGTCAACCAGGCCCATGTGCGAGCCCCAGAAGCCCGGCATCACGGCAGGTTTGCCGTTGAGCGTGCCGTTTTCGATATCGGCGCCCTCGACGCCTTCATAATCGGGGCCCGGGAAGACGAGGTGCTGGTGGCCCGTGAGGACAACGTCGATGCCGTCGACACCCGCAAGCTGGAGCGCAGCGTTTTCCATGAAGGGAATGTGCTCGCCTGCCTCAATGCCGGAATGGGCGAGGGCGACGACGATGTCGGCTCCTTCTTCGCGGATCTTCGGGACCCAGGCTTCAGCGGTTTCAACAATGTCGCGGACGACGACCTTGCCGGCGAGATGGGTGGAATCCCAGGTGAGAATCTGTGGCGGCAGGAAGCCGATGACGCCGATCCTGATCGTGTGGGTGGCGCCGGAGCCGTCGGTCAGCTCCTTCTCAATGATGCGGTACGGCTCGACATAGGTGTCGTCCTCAGTCGGGTCTTCACCCAGCTCGGTGCCGCGCACGAGATTGGCCGAGACAATGGGATGCGCAGCGCCTTCGAGCGCGCGGTCGAGGAATTCGAGGCCATAGTTGAACTCGTGATTGCCCAGTGTGCCGGCGTCATAGCCGAGGGCGTTGAGGGCAGCGATGGCGGGATGGATGTCACCCTGGTTGAGGCCTTTCTCATAGGCCATGTAGTCACCCATCGGGTTGCCTTGGATGAGATCCCCATTGTCGAACAGCACCGCATTGCCGGCTTCGGCGCGAATTTCCTCGATGATGGAGGCGGTGCGCGCCAGACCCATCGTGTCGTTGGGGGCGTCGGCATAATAGTCGTAAGGCAGGATGGCGACGTGGATATCGGTCGTCTCGATGATGCGTAGATGCGCCTGATTGGCCTGGGCCATGACCGCGAAGGGGTGCATGACGGCAATGGCGCCGACGCTGGCCGAACCAGCGAGGAAGGCGCGCCGGGAAATGCGGGGTGCAAAGTTCATGTTGGTCTCCATGTACACGTCAGACGCGGGGGCTGGAGCGCTCCCGCGTGTC
>JAAZLP010000420.1 GCA_012799265.1 Phyllobacteriaceae bacterium
ACTTTCTCCGTGCGTATCAATCCTTTCATCTTGAGGAGGAAATAATCATGGCAATAGCCAAGCCGCCCTATCGGGCCGATGTTGTTGGCTCGTTTCTGCGTCCGGACAGCATCAAGGCAGCGCGCAAGGCGCGGAGCGAGAATAGTGGGATGAGCGCGGAGGAATTGCGCGCCGTCGAAGACGAAGCGATCCGCGACGTCATTCGGATGCAGGAAGATGCGGGCCTCAAGGCGGTTACCGATGGCGAGTTCCGTCGCGCCTGGTGGCATTTCGATTTCATGGGCATGCTCAACGGCCTCGACATCGTCCAGCGCGAGGGTGGCGGCATCCAGTTCCATGGCGTCGCCACCAAGGCTGACGTGCCGATCATCACTGATCGCCTCAGCTTTCCTGCCGACCACACCATGCTGGAACATTTCAAGTTCGTCGCCGCCAATACCAAGGTGACGCCGAAGATTTCGATCCCCGGCCCAAGCGCGATCCATTTCCGCATCGCCGAGGACGACATTGCGGTTGCCGATTACAAGCACGATGCCGAGGCCTATTTCGAGGATATCACGGCCACCTATAAGGCTGCCGTGAAGGCCTTTTACGATGCCGGATGCCGCTATCTGCAGATGGACGACATCTTCTTTGCCTATCTCTGCGACCCCAAGATCCGGGCCGAGCGCAAGGCCAGGGGCGAGGATCCGGATTGGCTGATCGGGCGCTATGCCAAGATGATGAATGACGCCATCATCGATCGTCCGGACGATATGCTCATCGGCATGCATATGTGCCGCGGCAATTTCAAATCCACCTGGGTGGCCGAAGGCGCCTATGACCCCGCAGCCGACGCGATCTTCAACCAGACCGATGTCGACATCTATTTCATGGAATATGACACCGAGCGCGCCGGGGGACTCGAACCGCTGCGCCTTCTGCCCAAGGGCAAGAAGCGGGTGCTGCCGGGCTTCATCACGACGAAAACCGCCGAACTCGAAGACATTGACGATCTCAAGCGCAAGTTCGAAGCCGCAGGTCGACATACCGACATCAACCAGCTCGGCATTGCCCCGCAATGCGGCTTCGCCTCGACCGAGGAAGGCAATTCCATCACCATGGATGACCAGCGCCGCAAACTCGATCTGGTGGTGAAAACCGCCGAAACGATCTGGGGCGAAGTCTAGGACTTCCTCTCCCGCATTTCCGCAAACGCCCTTGGTTTCAGGGGCGTTTGTCCGTTCAGGTCAGCCCTCGCGGATCTGCCCCAGAAGCTCCATGCCCAGTCTCAGGCTGGCGCCAGTATTGATCAGCATCTGCGGCAGGGTCAGCCATTCGAGCGTCCAGGCAGCGCCGGACCGCTCATATTCGTGCACCATCGCCTGCTGCATGGTGCCGGCAAGGCCCGCATTGGCGCGCGCAAGCGCCACGAGCACTTCCGCCCGCACGGGATTGGCCTTGTGCGCCATGGCAGACGAACCGCCACCGCCCTCAAGCTTGATGGCCGCCACTTCATTTTGCGCCAGAAGCGCAATGTCAGCGCCCATCTTGCCGAGCGTGCCGGATATCAGCGCCAGCAGCGATGCGAATTCAACAATGGGGTCTCGCCCGGTCTGCCAGGGAGTGGCAATGCCCAGATCGAGCTGTCTTGCCATATGCGCAGCAATGGCATCGCCATGCCCATCAAAGCTCGCGCGGTCACCAACCGGCCCGCCCAGTTGCACAACCAGCAGCCGCCGACGCATGCCGGTCAGGGTCGTCAAATGGCGACGGAGCGGATCAGACCATGACGCCAGCTTGGCATTCCATGTGGTCGGCAGCGCCACCTGCATGCGCGTATGCGCCATCAGCGGGTTGTCGGTCCATTCCCGAGCCAGATGATCGAGCCGTGCACACAAATCGCCGATACGGTTTTCGAACAGATCGATGATGGGCACGAGCTGCAGCATCAGGGCAGTATCGATAATGTCCTGACTGGTCGCCCCTTTATGCAGCGCCGCCCGGTGCTCCTCCGCAACCAGCGCCCGCAACTGCCTGACGAGCGCAGGAATGACCACGCCGTCACGGGCCATCCCCTCCTTGAGCCCGGCCCAGTCCGGCTCAAAGCGACTAACGGCATCGCTGACGGCATCCGCTGCGGCGCTGACAATCCAACCCACGTCTGCACTCGCTCGGGCGAGCGCCGCCTCCACCGCAAGCATGGCTTTCACCTGCGCTGCGTCGGTGAGCAGGGCCTCCGTCTCGTCATCGCCGGCCAGGGCGGAAAGCAGCGTCATGTCTTTTGTCTCACCTGATGTTCGCCGACTATCCGATAGCCTGCCCTGGCTGACAACGCCTCGGGCTCAGAAGTCGAAAAACACCGTTTCCTTCTCACCCTGGAGATGGATGTCGAGCACATAGCGCGCCGGACTGCCCTCCTCGCGTCTGGCGATCAGCGTTTCGCGGCGACGCTTGTCCATGATCTTGTTGAGCACAAAATCATCGGCATTGGCCTCCGCCTCGTCAGCGAAATAAACGCGCGTCTGCAACCCGATATTGATGCCGCGGGCGACGATCCAGAGCGATATGTGCGGCGCCTGCAATGCGCCGTCCGGACCGGCAACCCGGCCTGGCTTGATGGTCTCGAACACCATCACGCCCTGCTCATTGGCCGGCAGACGCCCCCAGCCGGTAAAGGCCGGTACGGAATTGCTGTTTGGGGCCGTTGGCGCAACAAAGCTGCCGTTGGCGTCGGCCTGCCAGATTTCGATGAGCCCATCCGAAAGAGGAGCGCCCGAGCCATCGAGGAGGCGAAGCTCAAGGGAAATCCGTTCGCCCTCCACGGGCCCATTGATCATGGTGGCGCCAAGGTCGGCGGCATAGACGCCGCCAATGCCGCAGAAGTTCGGCGTCATGCCGATATGGACATACGGCCCAGCCGTCTGCGACGGCGTTTCCTTGAGACTTGGTGTCGGGTGCAGCATCAGTTCCCCTCCAGCTTGTTTTCAAACATCGTCGAGCGCCTTCCGCGCAGCACGATATCGAAACGATAGGCCAGTGCATCCATGGGCGTGGTGTTCTGGCGGTCGAGGCGCGCGATCAACTGGTCGATCGCAGCCTTGTCGGGGATGGTACCGACAATCGGACACTGCCAGATCATCGGATCGCCCTCGAAATACATCTGGGTGATTAGCCGCTGCGCAAAGGCATGGCCGAAGACCGAGAAATGGATATGGGCCGGGCGCCAGTCGTTGCCGCCATTCGGCCAGGGATAGGCGCCGGGCTTGACCGTGCGGAAATGATAGAAGCCGTTCTCGTCGGTGATCGAGCGACCAAAGCCGCCGAAATTGGGATCGAGCGCGGCGAGATACCCTTCCTTCTTGTGTCGATAGCGGCCACCGGCATTTGCCTGCCAGTATTCGACCAGCGTATTGGGCACCGGCCGGGCGTTTTCGTCCAGGACCTGGCCATAGACCACCAACCTCTGGCCGATCGCTTCCGTACCGTCCTGGCTGAAATTGCGGATCAGGTCATTATCAAGCGCACCCAGCTTTTCGTGTCCGAAAGTCGGCCCGGTCATTTCAGACTGGGTAGGCCCCAGCGCCAGCAGGCTATGCTTGGGCGCCCGGAAAGTCGTGCTCTTGTAACCCGGCGTATCGGCCGACGGATGCCAGGCTCTGTCACGCTGGAACAATAGTCCGTCTGCCCCCGGCAGAATGATCCCGCTCATTTGTGGGCCTCCTCTATTTTTGCGAGCTCCTGCTTGGCAATGCGATAGGCGGCATTCGCCGCCGGCACGCCGCAATAGACTGCGACATGCAGCAGGGCTTCTTTTATGTCGTTGGCGCTCGCTCCCGTATTTGCCGTGGCGCGCACATGCATGGCAAATTCCTCCTCATGGCCCAGCGCCGCCAGCAGGGCCAGCGTCAGCAGGGACCGCTCCCTCAGGGTCAACCCCGGTCGAGACCATACGCTGCCCCAGGCGCCTTCGGTAATAAAGGTCTGAAACGCCTCATCGAAATCTGTCGTGCGGGCAATGGCATTGTCGACATGCGCATCGCCGAGAACGGATCGACGCGTCGCCATGCCGCGTTCGAAGAGATTTTCGTCAGACATGCAGTGATCCTTGTAGAATTGCCGGATCAATGCCGCGAGCTCATGCGGCTGCTCGATCGAGGGGATATGTCCGGCGTCGGGAAATACTTCGAAATGGGCGCCGGGGATCGCCTCGGCGCATGCCTCTACCAGCGATAGCGGCGTGGCGCCGTCCTGCCCGCCCGCCACTACCAGCGTGGGCGTAACGATATTGCCGATTTCCGCCGTGAGGTCGGTATCGCGCAGCGTGGCACAGGTGGATGCGTAGCCCTCGGGACTGGTGCGCAGGAAAAGATTGCGCCAGCCTGCCAAGGCCTCGGGCTGCTCCTGCCGGAACCCCAGGCTGAACCAGCGCTCCATGACCGGATCGGCGATGGCCTCGAGCCCCTTGGCGCGCACCATCTCCGCACGGGCCGACCACGTTGCAGCATCGCCCACTTTCGGCGCCGTATCGCAGAGGATCAGCGCGGTCAGACGCGACGGGTCCCGCAGCGCAAAACCCATGCCGATCAGCCCGCCGATGGAAACCCCGCAGAGCGCGAACTGGTCAAAGCCCACATGGTCGACCAGCCCTTCGAGATCGTCGAGGTGATCCTCAAGGCTATAGTCGCCGGGAGGCGCATCGCTGAGACCGTGGCCCCGCTTGTCATAGGAAAGGATGCTGAACTCGCGCGACAGCTCGTCGATGACACTGTCCCAGATGCGCGCATCCGTGCCCAGCGAATTGACCAGCACCAGTTCGGGCGCACCGATGGGACCGGCCAGCCGATAATGGAGCAGCGCGTCATTGATGCGAACGATATTCATCCAATGCCTCCCCTGCTGCGCTCTAAAGGCTGGCGAGGCGGCTGTAAAATGACTAGTGTCGACGTAGGTATAGCCTATGGGTTATTCTAATGGCGCGAGCTGAGATAAACCCGCGCCCTTCCGCGCGCTGAAATAACCGGGAGCACGAATGCCGCCTCGTATCATCGACCCGCGGATCAAGATCCGCCACATCGCCTGTTTCCTCGAGGTGGCGCGTCTGCGCAGCGTCGTCAACGCCGCTCACGCTCTCAATATCAGCCAGCCGGCCGCCACGAAAACCGTGCAGGAGCTTGAAGAGGTGCTCGGGGCGGCGCTGTTTGACCGCAGCCGCCGCCGACTGGCGCTGACCGCCTTTGGCGACGTCTTTTACCGCTACGCCTCGGCGAGCATCGCCTCGCTGCGACAGGGGATCGACGCGGCCCAGGGCGCGCAGGAGGCAGCCGTCATCAAGATCGGCGCCCTGCCCTCGGTTTCAGCCCGCATCCTGCCCGAAGCGGTTCGCCAGCATTGCCGCGCCGAGGCAGGCGTCAATACCCGCATCATCACCGGCCCGAACGGATACCTTCTCTCCCTGCTGCGCACCGGCGATGTCGACCTGGTCATCGGCCGCATGGCTGAGCCCGAGGTCATGCTGGGGCTTCATTTCGAGCACCTTTATTCCGAACGCGTCGTCCTCGCCGTGCGCCCGGACCATCCCCTTCTGGCCGCGCGGAATTTCGAGCTCGGCATGATCGCGCACTATCAACGCCTCATGCCCACGCCCGGCTCGGTCATCCGGCCGCTGGTGCAGCGCCTGCTGCTGGCCAGCGGCGTCAGCATCCATGGCGAGGAGATCGAGACCGTCTCCAACGCCTTCGGCCGGGCCTATGTGCGGCAATCCGATGCCGTCTGGTTCATATCCGAAGGCGTGGTCGCGCTTGATGTCGCTGAAAACTATCTCGCCCTTCTGCCCGTCGACATGAGCGAGACGCAGGGGCCCGTTGGCTTCACCATGCGCGCCGAAAACGGCCCCGGGCCGGCTCTCGCCGCTTTCATGCAGACTGTGCGCGATGTCGCCGCTGAGCTTCGCACCCGCGCCTAGCGGTGGCTCATCTCCTGCCGGAATTTGGCTGGTGATATGCCCAGCATGCGGGTGATGAAACGGGTGAAATAGGCCGGGTCATCATAGCCCAGTTCAGCGCCGATCTGCTTTACTGACAGGGTCGAAAACAAAAGCTGACGACGCGCCTCGTGGGCGATGCGGCGCTCTATCACCGACAGTGCCGAGGTGCCCAAAGCCTGGCGACAGATGCGATTGAGATGGGTGGGACTGACAGCCATGGCCTCGGCATAGTCCGCAATGCGCCGTGTCTGTCGGAAGCGCTGCTCCACCAGCTGTTGGAATACGGCTGCGTGCTGGCGCATGCGACTGGCGGCTTTCTCGTTACTGACTGACTGGCTCTGGGCACGGTGGAGGGCGATGAGCAGCAGGGACAGATGCGCCCGCATGGCCACATCGTGCCAGCGGCCGGGATGATCTGCTTCGGCGATCATACTGTCGATGGTCGCACGCACGAGCGGAATATCACTGCGAATAATCGCCGGCAGGTTGAAGCTCAAATCAAGCGCGCGAACATCCCGCTCCAACAGGGTCAGCACGATACCGTCGACGTCTTGGGAAAAAAGGTACCCATGCACCACCAGTGCCGGCACAACGATCACCGCATCTGACGTCAAACGGAACTCGGCATCATCGAGGATGAGCTGTGCCGACCCTTTGGTCAGCACCAGCACCTGGAACAGATGCTCATGCCGGTGCGGCGCGATACGGAAATCATGATGCCGGGCCCGCGCGGGAATAGTCTCCCAGTGCAGCCAGTCCTCTGCACTGTCCTTTTCCCCATAGAGAGCATAAGTCGGAATGGTCTTCATGTTCGGATAGTGCAAACAATTGCCACGACTGTCCATTCTCCAAAACCATCCAAACAAGCATTCTGGCGCCTGAACGGGGGGAATGTTCATGCGCACCAATGTCGTTATTGTCGGTGCCGGACCAGCGGGATTGATGCTGGGTCGGCTACTGGACCTGGCCGGGATCGACAATATCATCCTTGAACGCAAGAGCGCGGACTACGTGCTCGGCCGCATCCGCGCCGGCGTGCTTGAGCAGGGCGCGGTCGACCTCATGGAGCGGGCCCAGGTCAGCCAGCGCCTCCACGCCGAAGGGATTGTCCACCACGGCACGCACATCACTTTCGATGGCGACAGTCATCGCATCGACTTTACTGCGCTCGTCGGACGACAGGTCACCGTCTATGGCCAGACCGAGGTCACGCGTGACTTGATGCAGGCGCGCGAAGGCCAGACGATCTATGAAGCAGAGGACGTCGCCCTCCACGATTTCGACGGCAGTCCGTACGTCACCTGGACCAAAGATGGCGTCACCCATCGCGCCGATTGCGATTATATCGCCGGCTGCGACGGCTATCACGGCGTGAGCCGCGCCAGTGTCCCCGACACATCGATAAAGACTTTCGAGCGGGTCTATCCATTCGGCTGGCTCGGCATATTGGTGGACAAGCCACCGGTAGCCGATGAACTCATCTATGCCCATCACGAGCGAGGCTTTGCCCTTTGTTCCCAGCGCTCGCCCACCCGCAGCCGCTATTACGTGCAGGTGGATGCCCATGAGAAGGTCGAGGACTGGAGCGACGACCGTTTCTGGGACGAGCTTCGCCTGCGCCTTGATCCGGCCACCGCAGAGGCCTTGCAGACGGGGTCAGCGCTTGAAAAATCGATCGCGCCGCTCCGCAGTTTCGTCGCCGAGCCCCTGCGCTTCGGCAGGCTGTTCCTCGCCGGCGACGCCGCCCATATCGTCCCACCCACCGGCGCCAAGGGCCTGAACCTGGCCATGAGCGATGTGGCCATGCTCGCCGACGGGCTCATCGAATACTATCAGGAGAAATCCCCTTCGGGCCTCGACGCCTATTCCGCCCGCGCCCTCTCTCGCATCTGGAAGGCCGAACGCTTCAGCTGGTGGATGACCAGTCTCATGCACGTCTTCCCCGAAACCGGCCCCTTCGGCCGCCGC
>JAAZLP010000421.1 GCA_012799265.1 Phyllobacteriaceae bacterium
AGGTAGTTGAACCCGTTACGCTGCCTGCAGCTAACGGCATCGTGCCCAATGCTGACGCATCGGCGGCGGCACAACAGGTTGCTGCAAGCGTCGAGCCAGAGACGAAGCCTGGCAAGTCGCGCTCCCCGCGCACGAAAGCGCCTGAACCGGAAATCCAACAGATGGGTTTTGAGTTCTAGAGCAGCGGAGCGGGCAGGGGATCGATCAGGCTGCGCCTGACGTCGTTGTGCTGGAACGTCGCTTCCACCGTGCGCTCGAAGTCGGCAGGGGTCCAGACGATCTGGACAGGACCCTCACGCGAATCCATGGCGCCAAGGGCCGCGCGCGCACCGAGCGCAAAGGGGCGGATCTGGCGACCGATAATAGCGCTGGCCGCCTGCGCGGCAGTGATATCCTTGCACTGATCGCCGATATACCAGATGACGTCCGTGCTGCGCAGATCGCGGCCTATGCCCTGCAGCGCCTTGACGATTGAATCTGGCCAGGGTTTGCCGCGCGAAACGTCTTCCCGGAACACTGCCGAATTGAAATATTTCTTGAGGTCAAAGGCTTCCAGGACCTGATGGCCATAGCCCCGGCCGAGGCCGTTGCTCACGACGCCGAGGATCACACCCTCGTCGCGAAGCCGCTCAAGCGTCGCGCGCATCGCCGAGCACGGCTCGAGCATCTGCTCTACCGACTTGCGACGCACTTTGTGTATCGCCTTGTGAACCAGAAGCTTGGGTGCGCGTTGTGCCTGTGCCGAACGGACCCGACGACGAAGTCGGAACCGGGCAACAAGACGCCCCGTCCTGTGCGAGCAATCGTCCAGGAATTCCAGCATCTGCAGTACACGCGGGTTCACGTGGTGCACCAATGTTCCATCGAGATCAAAGAGCACGATGGTGGGTTTCTTAGCTGTATCAGCCAGTGGATTGGCCCCCGAAATGAGGCTGCAAATTGGCCCAAAACGCTCCGCAGGGCAAGCGTTAAGGATGAATTAGCCGTGGCTGAGGGGCCTTAGCGCCGTACCAATCCTTATGTAAATCAAGCATTTCCTGAGTTTTCCACCGGTCGGAAGGTGACGTGAGGCCGTTCACCTTTTCTCGATTTCCGGCCCCGCTCCACCCCTTCGGTCGCGTTATGAGTCGGCGGTGGGAGCGCCCAGTTTATCGTCGTGTTTCCTGTGGGGTCTGTCCGAACCGCCGTTTGTAGCATGTGGCGAAATACTGGCTGGAGGAGAAACCAGCCTCCATGGCGATCTCGGTTATGGACGCATTGGCACGCTCTCCCAGCCATCGTTTTGCCGCCTCGAGACGGATCATCTGCAGGAAGCGCACAGGCGTCATGTTGGTCAGCGACTGGCAGTGCTGTGAAAATTGAGTCCGCGAAAGTCCGCATTCGGCCGCCGTGTTTTCCAGCTTCCAATCTTCATCCAGAGCATGCTGCAGCCGGTCTAGAAAGATCTGCACTGTCCGCTTTGAGCTGGTCAGTTCTTCGTCCAGCTGTGGGTCTTGGCGCTCCATCTGCTCCATGAAGCGCAGCAACATCATAGAAATGTTGAGCCGCATCCGCGTCTCGCTTCCGATCACATCGCCTTCGGCAACGATATCCGCGATTTCATGAAAACTACGGGCGACATCACGACTGGCAATCAGCACGTGCTGTTCATTGCGGGAGAGGAGGGTCGTCAACCTCATCATGTCCCGGTCCGACCATCCCAGCCAGTCCGGCCAGAGCCAATCCTCATGGGGCCGACGCACGCCCACATCGAAAAGTACCCAGACGATCTGACTCGCGGCGACATGCGGGTCACCAAACTGGTGCAACTGCCAGGGTCGCACGACAAACATCTGGCCTTCGCCTATGTCATATTCTGCACCGTCGATTTTGAGGCGCATGCTGCCGCGAGCCATGTAGGCGATTTTCACGCCCTCATTGCAGTGTTCCTTGAGTCCCCAATCCTGCGAGAGTGCGGCATCCCACCCGCCGACGGAAAGCACTTGAGGCAAGGCGTCTCCCAATGGACGTCCAGGATATTTACGGCGGGCCCAGGCATTTAACGTGACCTTGCCGGCCAGCGAAGCCTCGTAAAGATCCGAGCAATTTCCAGCATAGAGCAAGGCTCCGGGCTCAGTGAATACGGCTGGCCGGGCGAGTGCGTCTGCTCGTGCCTGTGAATTCATCTGATCGTCTCCCTGCGTATAAAAATTACCACTGTTCGTATTTGAACGCGCAGATTTTGAAGTTAATCAATGTTCACGGAAGTTGTGACGCGTGAGTCAGCCTGTGTCCAGAGTGAATCTAAGTCAATCAGATCATGGCGGTCACTCTGTGTTTGGTTTTGTTCGTGAACATCGGGGGGTAACTTAGGTCGCGTGATTTGGTGTTCAAAATATACCGGCGTGGCGCCAGTTTAGTTCTGTTGTACGTGCCTCAAGCGCTGCAAATGATCTGAACTCTCGGGGAGGGGGTGGCATGAAGCTTGGCATTAACTTGTTGTGCTTGACGGATTTTGTGACCGAGGAGCACCTGCCGGCAATCAGTCGGATCAAGGCACTCGGCTATGACGGCGTTGAGGTTCCTGTCCTGTCGGGCGCCCCCGAGAATTATGACCGCCTGGGCAGGGAACTCGACTCGTTGGGGCTGGGCCGTTGCACCACCTCCGTGGTGCCCAGCCCCGACGCCAATCCACTCTCCTCCGATGCGCTGATCCGTCAGCGCGGCAGGGACCATCTCAACTGGGCCCTGGATTGCGCGATTGCCCTAGGGGCGGAGAGTCTGGGTGGGCCCATTCATGCCCCGATCGGCCATTTCACCGGGTCCGGCCCCAGCGAAACTGAAATCAGCTACGGGGCGGAAGCACACTACGCCCTGGCCGAAAGAGCCGCAGCCAATGGCCTCTACATCAGCCTCGAACACCTCAATCGCTTCGAAACCCACTTCCTCAACACCACGCTGCAGTGTCGGGACTACGCGCGTCGGGTGGATCACCCCGCGTTTCGCATTATGTACGACACCTTTCACGCCAACATCGAAGAACGCGACCAGGTCGCAGCATACGAGATCGTCGCGCCCCATGTGGGCATAGTTCATGTGTCTGAGAACGATCGGGGTATCCCTGGGCGCGGTCACATCGATTTCGGTGCCATTCTGCGAGCGGTCCGTCGCTCGGGCTATGATGGTTGGGTCACATTGGAGGCGTTTGGCGCAGGTCTTCCCGCCATCGCTGCAGCGACCCGGGTCTGGCGTCCGCTCTTCCCCAACTACGAAACGCTGTTTTCCGAAAGCGCTGCCTTCATTCGCCGCGTCTGGGATGCTGCCGGAAAGGAACTGGCAGCATGAGCGGCACACCTGTCATTGAGATGCGCAACATCACCAAGTCCTTTCCCGGCGTGAAAGCGCTGCGCGGGGTCTCCTTTGCCTGCGGCCGAGGTGAGGTCCATGCGCTCTGCGGCGAAAATGGCGCGGGCAAGTCCACGCTGATCAAGATTCTCTCCGGCGTTTATAAGCCCAATGAGGGGGAGGTGCTGATCGACGGCAATGTCCAGCACTTCACACACCCGCAGCACGCGCTACTGGCCGGCATCTCGGTCATCTACCAGGAATTTTCCCTGCTGCCCGAGCGAACCGTGGCGCAAAATCTCTTCCTCGGGCGTGAGCCGCGCAAGAACGGCCTTATCGACAATCGCGCCATGGTCGAGGAAACGCGCCGCGTGCTGGGGCTGTTCGGTGTTCGCCACAAAATTGAACCAGACACGCTGGTCGCCGACCTGGATGTCGCCAGCCAGCAGATGGTCGAGATCGCCAAGGCCATTTCGCTCAATGCCAAGGTGATCGTCATGGACGAGCCCACCGCTGCCCTCAACGAGAGCGAGTGCGAGGTCCTGTTCAGCCTCGTCGACCAGTTGCGCGCCTCGGGCACAGCAATCATCTACATCACCCACCGGATGCGCGAGGTCACGCGTCTCGCCGATCGCGTCACGGTCATAAAGGACGGTGAAGCCACGGCGAGTTTCGACCATGTGCCAGCGCCGGAGGTGATCGTCCGGGCGATGGTCGGACGCGACATCGCCGAGTTTTATCCGGAACCCGCCAAGCCGGAGGACATCGGTAGAACGGTGCTGAAAGTCGAAAAGGGCAGCAACTATGCCCTCCGCGAGATAGATCTCGAATTGCGCGCTGGCGAAATCGTCGGCTTTGCCGGGCTGCAGGGGGCAGGCCGCACCGCCCTGGCCATGGCCATCTTTGGTGCAGTCCCGTTTACCGGCGGCGCCATTACCTTTGACGGTCGGTCCCGGACCTTTTCGAACCCGCGCGACGCCATTCGTGCCGGAATCGGCATGCTTTCCGGCGACCGGAAGGCCAGTGGGCTCGTGCTGATGCAATCTGTCCGCGACAACGGCATGCTCACCTCCCGTAGCTTCGCCAATGCCGTGGGCAGTGCAGCCGCCAATCAGTTCGTCGATCAAGCCGGGATGACCGCGCTGCTCGACGAGATGCGGGTGAAGGCGCCGTCCTATGATCAGGAAATGCGCTTCCTGTCCGGGGGCAATCAGCAAAAGGCCATTGTCGCGCGCTGGCTGGCTCTAAAGCCGAAACTGCTGATCTTTATTGAGCCGACGCGTGGCATCGACGTCGACGCCAAGGCCAGCATTTACCACCTCATGCGCGATCTCGCCCGCGCTGGCACAGCGGTCATGATGGTGTCCTCCGATCTTCCCGAAATTCTGGGTGCCTCGGATCGCATCCTGGTCATGCGGGAAGGGACCATCGTCGGTGAGTTCGATCGCAGCGCCAGCGAGGCCGACCTGATGCTCGCCGCAACGGGTGAAGTAGAGGGAGCTGCGGCATGACGGACACCTCTCTGGCCACCCCGAGACGCCGATTTCGCTTCGATCGAAATGCGTCTGCAATCCTGCTGATTGCGGCAGTGCTCATCTATCTTGGACTGGTGCTGGCGCTTGGGCAGACGCGTTTCCTGACGCTTGAGAATGTCATTGCCATTCTGACCCGCTCCATCACCTTGGGCATCACGGCAATAGGGCAGACCTTTGCCATTCTTGTCGCCTCGATTGACCTGAGCGTCGCAAGCGTCATCTCCGCTGCCGCGGTGGTCACTTCTGTGGTGATGAACGGCAACCCGGCCATGATGTTACCCGCCATCGCTGCCGTGCTGGTCATGGGCGCTGTGATCGGGCTAATCAACGGCCTCGTCATCGCCCGACTGGAGGTCAATCCGCTGATCGCCACCCTGGGCATGTCGCTGATCATCCAGGGGATTTTGTCCTATTTTTACAATAACTTCGCAGGCAACGTTCCTGCCGAGTTTCAGGTGTTTGCCTATGGCACGATTGGTGTCGTCCCCTATTCGCTGATCTTCATGTTTGCGCTGGCCGGACTGGCCTGGTTCGTACTGCGATTTACCCGCTTTGGTTCCGACATCTATTCCGTCGGCGGTAACCAGGACGCCGCCCGACTGGCGGGCATCAAGACGGTGCGGGTCGTCGTCGGCGCCCATATCCTGTGCTCTCTATGCGCTGCCATTGCCGGGATTTATCTCGCCTCTCGCCTGCGCTCTGGCGCGCCATGGATCGGCGCCGAGGGCGTCTATGACCTCGAATCCATCGCTGTCGTCGTGATTGGCGGGACCGTGCTGGCGGGGGGCAGGGGCGGCGTCTGGGGCACGATGGCGGGCGTTATTATCTTCTCGCTCATCGACTCCATCTTCAACGTCGCAGGCGTGGATGCCTTCGTCAAACAGGTGCTCCGCGGCATCATCATTGTGGCCGCCGTCGCCTTCTATGCAGCCCGTTCGCAGAGGCCCGTGGCATGACCGACCTGAGCGCAACCACTCCCATGCCGACCAGGCGCAGCTTTCCCAAGATCAACCCGGTCTATGTGCTTCTGATCGCCTGATCATCGCCATCATCGTGATGAACCCGGCCTTCGCCGAACCCACCGGCTACATGAACTATCTCAAGCGCGTCGGGGCCTTGGCCATCCTGTCCGCCGGGGCGCTCTACGTGATCGTCAGCGGCGGTTTCGATCTCAGTGTTGGCTCTTTGATGACGTTGACCGTTATCGGCTCGTCCATGCTGGCCAGCAATGATCCCAATTCTACCTATTGGATCATCCCGCTCATGCTCGGCATTGGGGCCGTCGTTGGGCTGATCAACGAGCTGGTCGTCAGCAACCTCAAGGTGCCTTCTCTGATCGCGACCCTGGGCATGATGATCTCGCTGAACGGAGTGGCCTTCATGTGGTCTGGGGGCGCCCCACGCGGCTACTTGCCGGACACATTCCGGTTCTTCGGGCGCTACAACATCCCAGATGTGCCGCTCATCGGTATCTTGCCGGTCGCAGTCATCTGTCTCGCGGCATTCGGCCTCGTTCTCTGGTGGGGCATGCACCGAACCAATTATGGCCGGATGCTGCATGCTGTCGGTGACAACCCGCAGGCTGCGCGATTGGCCGGAGTCCCCGTCAAGAGCGTGCGCATCTCCGCTTTCGTCATCTCATCGCTCACCGCCGTGCTCGCCGGCGTCATTCTCGGCGGTCGGGCAGGGGTCTCAGTGGACATCGGCTCCGGCTTTGAGCTTCAGGCAATCACTGCTGCCGTGATCGGCGGTGCCCAGCTTCTTGGCGGTAGAGGCTCTGTTCCCGCCACCATCGCCGGCGCCCTCGCTCTCGAGGCGATCTTCACCCTGCTTAATCTGCTCGGTCTGGCCCAACCCATCAGGCTGGTCGTGCAGGGCCTCATTCTCATCGGTGCCGTGGCTTTCGCCACCTACCAGCGCAAACGGGTCGGCCGATGAGCGACTACCTGCAGAACTTTTGCCCCGTGCATTCAAAACCTCAAAGGGAGGACGACTTGAAGAAGACATTCGCGACCCTCGCCATTCTCGGCATGATGCCGGGACTGGCCCTGGCCCAGGCGCCCAATTTTGACGATCCCGCCGAGTTCGGCAAGCAGCGCGAACAGTTGGCGGCTTCCTTCAACGGCCCGGCCGATCAGCGCTACCTGCAATATGCTGGCGATGCCATGGTCGATACCGCCCAGTTCAAGAAGGAAGGTCCCTGGACCGTCTGCTTCTCCAATGCCGGCGTCAACAATCCCTGGCGCGTGGTCGGCTATACAGACATGACCGAAGAGGTGAAGCTGCATCCTGAGATCGGTACCTTCACCCACGTCGACGCGGAGGGTTCCGACGACAAGCAGATTGCCGATATCGATGACCTCCTCGCTGGCGGCAATTGCGACGCGCTGATCGTTTCGCCGTACTCCACCGCCGCGCTTACGCCCGCCGTTGAAAAAGCCTGCGCTGCGGGCCTGCCGGTAATTGTCTTCGACCGTGGCGTCACCACCGATTGCCCGGTCACCTTCGTGCACCCGGTCGGCGGTTACGGCTTCGGCATCCAGGCGGCGGACCATATCATCGCCAATGTACCAGCTGGCGGTAAGGTCTTGATGCTCCGCATCCTTCCGGGCGTGGACGTGCTTGAGACGCGCGCGTCCGGCGCCCGTAACATGTTCAAGGATGCTGGCCTGACCATTCTGGGCGAGGAATTCACCGACGGAGACAATGCAAAGACCAAATCCATCGTTGAAGACTACCTCCAGCGCGGCGCGATCGATGCCGTGTGGATGGATGCTGGCGCTACCGCTGTTGCTGCTGTGGAAGCCTTTGAAGACTCCGGCTTTGACGTTCCTGTCGTGCCCGGAGAAGACCAGCAGGACTACCTCCAGAAATGGCGCGACCTGGGCTTTAAGGGCGTGGCTCCGACCTATCCGACCTATCAGTGGCGCACGGCCATTGTTGCCGCTGTGAACACGCTCAAGGGCGAGCAGGTGCCGGGTCCGGAATGGGTACTGCCCCAACCGGTTATCACCGAGGACGTGCTGGATCAGTACATCAACGAAAAAATGCCACCCCTTCACTACGCCATGTGCGGTTGTGAAGACATGCCGGGCTACCCAGAGGCCTGGGGCGGCAGCAAGTAAGGTCCTCTCCCCCTCAAGGACCTGGGGCGCCCAATGGGCGCCCCAAATCATTTAGGCTCGAATGCGCGCCGCCGACTTGGCTATCCGGCATCGTTCGTGGGGTTGAAGCTGGAACAACGCAGGTCCCGGAGCATTGCCCCGATCTGGAGGTAGTATGAGCAAGACCCCGACAACCGATCAAATTCGGCATGCGATAGATACCGGTAGAACGGGCGAGAAAGTGCCTTTCCCCGACCCGGCCGCTGCCCCTCTCGGCACAGACGCCGAGGCAGGCGGATATCCTCCGACCAAGGCTGAACTGGCCATGGAGGCGCCCACGCCGGTAGGTCCCGCGCACCAGCGTCCTCGCAATTTGATATTAGTCTATGTCGCGATCATCGCCGTTATTGCCCTAGGGACGATCTGGATCGTCTCTTCCGGGCAATGACGAGCTTCCGCGCAACACAACTCGACAAACGTGCCGGGCAGGTATTTTGAAATCATTGAGGTTTTGGGATTGTTGGCGATCCCGACAGGATTCGAACCTGTGACCAACAGCTTAGAAGGCTGCTGCTCTATCCAGCTGAGCTACGGGACCGCAACGCGCATCCCTTTACAGCATTTTGCGTGAAAAACCACACCATAGCTCAGGTTGTCGGTGGCAATCCTGTACTTTCACGCACGATCAGATCGGAGTTGAGGACGATCCGCACCGGACCACGTTGAGGTTCTGTGCCTTCAAGCAGATCTATCAGCGTTTCGGCAGCCATTCGGCCCAGCATTTCACGGGGCTGGCGCATGGTAGTCAGAGGCGGACTATAATGCGGCGCAACCGTAAGATCGTCGAACCCGACCACCGAAATGTCCCGTGGGCAAAGGATTCCGTGCTGTCTGAGACCGGAGAGAAATCCGATGGCGGCCTCGTCGTTGACGGCGAATACTGCGCTGGGCCGGTCCGCGAGCGAGACAAATCTGGCGGCAGCGGCAAAGCCGCTCTCCATTTCAAAGCTGCCACGAAACAACCATTCGGCCCGGGGAGATAGTCCAGCCTGCTGCAATGCCTTTGCGTACCCTGCAAAGCGATCTCGTGCCACGACATTGGTTTCCGGGCCCAATATGTGGCCTATCCGGCGATGGCCCAAGTCCAGCAGGTGGCGCGTGGCTCGCTCCGCGGCGCTGGCATTGTCGGTGACCACCGTATGAAAATTGGTACCCGGAACGTCCTCACAGGCGAGCACCAGTGGGATCGTGTGCGGTGGACGACTCAGCACATTGAGCGTTTCGGGATCGATCGATCCGTCGAGCAGCAAGAGACCGTCCGCGCGGTTGGACAGCATGTAGTCCTGCAGGCGTTTTGCTGTAGCGGAGCCCAGATAGAGATTGGCCACCAGAACCCCATAGCCCCGACTCGTCGTTTCGCGTTCGATCGCATCGAGTATGGTTGAGAAGAACGTATTTCGTATGTCGGGCAGGGCGACCAGAATGGTGCGGGCATGGTGTTGCCGCAGGGAGCGAGCGGCCTGATTTACTGTGTAACCGGTTACATGCACCGCCTCCAAGACACGGTCGCGGGTGCTCTGGCTGACCCTTCCAGGGGTAGCGAGGGCCCGGCTTACGGTTGCGGTGGACACATTTGCGAATCGCGCAACATCTTGAATCGTCGGCGCTTTTTTAGGCTGACTCATGCTGCCAGCGCCTCCCCACGCCGTCAGTTTATGAAAACGATGTAAATCGATCTTGACAGCAGCGCAAGTCGTGTATGAAACTCCTGAAATCGATTGCAGAGCCAATTTGGAAGGGCTCATGCAATCGATTACACACAGCTGGGCATTGCTCTGACAGCGGATCAGCCTTGCTCTGTGTGCATTGCTGGGGCGCAAGCTCCTCGTGTTCGTTGGGAGGACAACCTATGAAAAAGTTTGCAGTGGTTGCCGCGATGGCAACCGCTTTCCTTGGCTCCACGTCTGCTTATGCCGTGGATCTGGAAGTAACCCACTGGTGGACGTCGGCTGGCGAAGCTGCTGCTGTCGCCGAATTTGCCAAGGTCTTCGAAGCCGAAACCGGCAACAAGTGGGTTGATAGTGCGCTTGCTGGTTCGGGCACCGGCGCCAACCCGGTCATCATATCGCGTATCATCGGTGGCAATCCGATGGGCGCAACCATGATGAACACGGGCCGTGACGCTGAAGAGCTCATCCAGGCTGGCCTGATGCGTGACCTCACCGACATCGTCGCCGATCTCGACATCGACAGCTTCTATGTCGACCAGGACCTGCTCGAGCCGTGCCGCTATGAAGGCGGTCTCTACTGTCTGCCGGTGAACATCCATTCGTGGGACTGGCTGTGGCTCTCCGCAGCTGCTTACGAAAAGATTGGTCAGCCTGTCCCGACCAACTGGGATGAATACGTAGCCTCCTGGCCTGCTCTGCAGGAAGCTGGCATTCTGCCGTTCGGTCTCGCATCCGGTTGGCCGATCAACGGTATCCCGGGCGTTCTGATGGCCGGCATCGGTGGTTCTGATCTGGTTCTGAAGATTAACCGCGACAAGGATCCGGAAGCTGTTCGCTCACCGGAATTCCGCAAGGTTGCAGAAGCTCTTGACGCTCTTCGCAAGGTCACCTCGCCGGAAACCATGGTGCCGTCCTTCGGTGACGTGGGCAACCAGCTGCTCGAAGGCACTGCTGCCGGCAACATCCACGGCGACTGGCTCGCTGGCGACCTGCAGATCGCAGGCGGCGTACCGGGCGAAGACTACGAATGTCTCCCGGGTCTCGGCTTCGGCACCCAGCTCACCGGTGGTGGCGACTCCTTCTACTTCCCCAAGCTCCCGGAAGGTACCGACCAGGCCGTTCTGGATGCCCAGGCTCAGCTAGCCCGCATCCTGATCTCGCCAGAAGCTCAGCTGAACTTCAACATGGTCAAGGGCTCCATGCCGATCCGCACCGACATCGACCTGTCGGGCGCTAATGCTTGCATGAAGAAGGCCATCGATCTGCTCGGTAATGGTCTGCTGCCGTCCGGTGACTTCTCGCTCTCCAGCGACACCCAGCAGCAGCTGCAGGACCTCGACCTCGAGTTCTTCGCCGATGAATCCATCACCGTTGATGACTACATCGAACGCCGCGCCGAAATCGTCGCTCAGGCTGACTAATCAGCCCGCGTAGAATGAGGACCTGTTCTCATTCCTGAAAGCGGTGGTCGGTCTCCCTAGGAGATCGACCACTTTCTCAATGGAGAGACATTATGGCGGACATTGCCGTTAGAACGGGGGAGGGGGCGCAGACTGTTTCGCGACCGAACTTCCTTAAGAAGACCTTTCTGAAGAATTTGCCCGCCAAAATAGCGGCGCTCCCTATGATCGCCACCGTGCTCGTCGTGTTCATCGGCTGCACGATCTGGACCATCTACTACTCTTTCACCAACTCCAAGCTCCTGCCCACCGGCAAGTTTGTCGGCTTCGAGCAGTATGAGCGGCTTTTTACGGCAAACCGCTGGAACGTCTCGGTCTCCAACCTAATCACCTACGGCATCATGAGCCTCGTGCTGACCCTGGCGCTGGGCTTCCTGCTAGCCGTGCTGATGGACCAGAAGATCCGCTTCGAAAGCGCCTTCCGCACCATCATGCTCTATCCATTCGCCCTGTCCTTCATCGTGACCGGTCTGGTCTGGCAGTGGATCATGAACCCCACGCTCGGCATTCAGGGAGCCATTCGGAGCCTGGGCTGGGAAAGCTTCACCTTTGACTGGATTTCCAATCCGCGCATGGTGCTTTTCGCGCTGCTTATTGCAGGGCTCTGGCAGGGCGTCGGCTTTTGCATGGTGCTGATGCTCGCAGGGCTCCGCGGCGTGGACGAGGAAATCTGGAAAGCAGCCCGCGTCGACGGCATCCCTACGTGGCGCACCTATCTCTTTATCGTCCTGCCGATGATGCGCGGCGTACTGATCACCGCCGTCGTGTTGATCGGCTCCGGCATTGTGCGCCTCTACGATCTCGTTGTGGCACTCACCAATGGCGGTCCCGGGATCTCCTCGGAAGTGCCGGCCAAATACGTCGTCAACTACATGTTCTCGGGCGGCAATATCGGTCAGGCGCTTGCCGCGGCAACCATGATGCTCATCACCGTTTTGATCATCGTTCTGCCCTGGGCGTATCTCGAATTCGGCGGAAAGGGCAAACGCGCATGACCATGACCGCAAGCATGACCGGATCTGCCCCCGTTTCGCAGGCCAATGAGCCGCGAGGGCCGCGTCCCAAACCCTTCTTCACGCCGAAGAAGATCATGATCTATTCGACCCTGATCTTTTTCTCTCTCTATTTCCTGTTTCCGCTCTACGTCATGGTGGCGACATCGTTCAAAACCATGCCGGAAATCCGCTTTGGCTCGATTTTCGCGCTGCCCAATCAGATCAACTTTGACTCTTGGGTTCGCGCCTGGAGCACTGCCTGTACGGGCCTGACCTGTAACGGCCTGGCTCCGGGTTTCTGGAACTCGGTCAAGATCACCGTTCCCTCGACCATCGTCTCGATCTTTATCGCGGCGATCAACGGCTACGCCCTGGTTAACTGGCGGTTCAAGGGCTCTGAGCTCTTCTTTGCCGTGCTCATTTTCGGCTCGTTCATTCCCTATCAGGTGATGCTCTACCCGCTGGTGATGATCACGCGTGAACTGGGCATCTTCGGCAAGCTCGAAGCCGTGATCCTCATTCACACGATCTTCGGCATGCCGATCCTGACGCTGCTGTTCCGCAACTACTTCGCCTCGCTGCCGCAGGAGCTGTTCAAGGCTGCCCGTGTGGACGGGGCAGGGTTCTGGCGCATCTTCTTTGAGATTATGCTGCCCATGTCGCTGCCGATCTTTGTCGTGGCGCTGATCCTGCAGATCACCGGCATCTGGAACGACTTCCTGTTCGGTGCGGTCTTTGCGGGTACCCATAACCAGCCCATGACCGTCCAGCTCAACAACATCGTCAACTCTGCTCAGGGAACGCCCGAATACAACGTCAACATGGCTGCGACCGTGCTGACCGGGCTTGTGCCGCTGATCGTCTACTTTGTCTCCGGCAAGCTGTTTGTACGCGGCGTCGCCGCCGGTGCCGTGAAGGGATAATGACTATGCAACCTAGTGTTTCCATCAAGGACCTTTCCCTCAATTTCGGCTCCGTGCAGGTGCTCGAGCACCTCAACCTTGACATCGCCCAGGGGGAATTCATCGTCCTTCTCGGGCCGTCGGGCTGCGGCAAGTCGACTCTTCTCAACTGCATTGCCGGCCTGCTGGAAGTTTCTGACGGTCAAATCTTCATCAATGGCAAGAACGTCACCTGGGAAGAGCCCAAGGACCGCGGCATCGGCATGGTGTTCCAGTCCTA
>JAAZLP010000422.1 GCA_012799265.1 Phyllobacteriaceae bacterium
AAAAAAGTACCCCAGACCCCGAAAACAACAAACCCCGCCAAAAATGACGGGGTTTGTCAGTGGTCTGAGGGCCACCTTACGGTGGCCCTTTTTGTCATTTCGCCGTGGCGCTCACATTGAGCTTTGTCAGCAGGGACGCCGGATCGTCCTCTGCCGCCATGAAGTCGAGCAGGCCGATGCCGGCTTCATCCTTGGCCGTTAGGCCAATCTGAAGCGTCTTGGCCTTGCCGGAGACAAAGGCATTGATGGCGTCGCCCAGCTTGGCGGCGTCCGCGGCCCCCGCCATCATGCCGATTACGGTCCCCTGTGCGAGACCTGCAAAGACGGGACGAAGCGTTGCCGGATCCACGCCTTGTTCTGCTGCGGCCACCGAAAGCAGAATGTCGGACAGGCCCTCATCCACGATTTCGAGATCAAGTGCGTTCACCGCCAGGTCCATGGCCGTTGCGAGCGCAGTGTCCAGATCCTCGCTGAAGAGGTCAATCGTCGCATTCGTGATCAGGCCGGACAACGCAACAGAAGCGAGGTCTTCTCCGCTAAAGGAGACCTCCTCCACCGAAATGGCATTGTCCACCTCATCCCAAGCCAGGGCCAGGCGGAAGCCGGCGTCAATGGCGGTAACGCCAAAGCTGCGCAGCATCTCAAAGCTCTCTTCACCCGTTCCCTCAGGGATTTCCGCCTGGATGTTTTCCGCCCAGACGTCGAGCAGGGAGGGGATGCCATTGATATAGCTGGCGAGGGTCAGGTCGAATTCGCCGATATCGGCCTGAATGCGGGCATCGCTATCGTCCGGATCAGGGATGTCCATGCTGAAACCGCTGAAGGAGAAGCCGCCAAAGGACGGGATCATTCCGCGAGCATTATCTTCAAACCACTTTTCGTCGATATCGTCAGGCGCCGACTGCAGCGTGGCAATGAGGGCGCTCAGGTCCGTTTCCTTGAGCAGCAGGTTATCGACGCTCATACGCCCGTCATCCTCGACGTCGATTTCCACGCCATCCACCGAGATTGCGGGATAGATGCCGGGCGACATGCCGCCCATGACCATATTGCCAATGGTGAAACGCATTGCGCGGTCGTCATCATCGACGCCGTTGCACTCGATCCCGCCCATTGTGACCTCGGAGGTCTCGAAGGCGGTGAGCATGTCAGCATAGACGCGGACGAACTTTGCCAGCACAGCCGGGTCGAGTGTGTCCGGATCGTCCTCCATTTGCTCGGCGAGCGTTATGATCTCGGCCAGCGGCATGGAGAGGGGACGCGCCTTGAATTCAGCGCCGGCCACGGGTCCGATGGCACAGGTCACCTCATCGCTGACCATCTGGCCGCCCTCGGCCTGGAAGTCCGTGTATATGGTCGCCATTTCGGCAGGCGCACTGGCATCAACCAGACCATAGACGCCCAGAACGCCGGCTATATTGAACTTGGCGGCTGAGATGGCGCCAAACGAGAAGTTCACATCGTCTGCCGTCATTTCGGTTCCAGCAATGCTGATCGTCTCGGCGACGCCGTCGACCACGTTTGTCAGGACGAAATCATTGAGCACAAAGCTCAGGTCATCGACATCATCACCTTCTGCCGCAGTAATGGTGACATTGATTTCCGGGACCGTGATGCTGGAGGCGTTGAGACCGGCAAGGTCATCGGCATTGTTCACCACGTCGCCGCTCAAAATCGCCTTGAGCGTTGCCTCGTCGAGGTTAGATCCGACCGCCTCGATTGTCGGGATGCTGACCGTGTGGGAGATCTCCAGCTGAGCTGGTTCGGCCGGCTTCTTGGTCTTCGTTTTTTGCGCCAGCGCCGGAACAGCAGGCAGGGCGACACTGAGCAGACAGGCCGCTGCCAGGGCACTGATCCGACGCGACGATTGAGAACTCAAGACCATGGTTTACTCCCGTTCCATGCGAAATCATCGTACTGAGACGAGCTCAATTCAATAATCGTCATTGTGGCAGCTTTGGCAATGCTGCGGCACTTGGAGCAAAATTCTTTTGTGCCCTAGTAGGGCGTCAATAGATCGTCGAGAGAACCTCGATCTCACGTGGGCCGCCAGGCTGCACCTGAATTTCGCGGTTGTAGACCTGCTCCCCGAGCTTGGCGAGCACGAGATATTCTCCTTCGGCCAGCACCGTAGAAGGAAAGGCCCCGCGGTCACTGAAAATGGTCGCCCCGTCTGAGGTTTTGACGGTCCATTCCACGTCGGCGATGGCTTCACCACCTTCTTCGGAGACCAGCTTGAACGAAATTTCGCTGGCGTGGTGATAGAGCGTGGCGTCGGTCAGTTGACCGGGCTCAACCTTGAGGTCCGCGCGCACGGTGGCATTGATCGAGCCGAAACGCGAAACGATGTGATAGACGCCGGCATTAAGCGTCACGATCTCATTGGGGGCGAGATCAGCGACGACCATGACGCGGCTGGCCTCCGAGCCTGATGTCAGGATGTCGAACTTGAGCTGCGTAGGCGAAATCGGAATATCGCCGGTCACTGCCGAGTTGAGCCGCAGGGCACCAGCTTCGAGCACCATGTCCATCTGGTTCTGGCCTGGCACGACGGACAGCGTTTCGCTTGCCTGAGCCTGACCGTAGGCCACATGCACCACATATTCCCCAGGCGGCAGTTCGACATTGGCGGTGCCTGTCTCGGCCTTGGCGACCAGCGCCATCTCGCCATTGGAATCCGGCATGCTGTCGAAGACGCGCCAGATCAGCCCCTCGGGGATCGGCGTGCCACCTTCGGTGATGCGGGCGTTGAGCGTCACGGGCTGGGGAACATTCGCCGCGGCAGAAATGGCTTCCGTCGCTTCGGTGGTCGCCGGAACAGCCGCCGGTTCGGATACAGCGGGTGCGGCGTCGCGATCCGGACGCGGTCGGGGCAGGGGCGGGATTTCCGCCTCTTCCTGAGCCACTACCTCTACTGGAGCCAGCATTACAGGCGCCATGCCTGTGGCCATAAGGCCAAACAGCACCGCCAATAGTCGTGCAAAGCGCATTGTATCTCTCGGTCGCCGCATTTCTCATCCTGTCGTCTCGCCGAGCGATAGGGCAGGATTGGGTAAAAGCTGTGTCACAGTCGCCGCTGTTTTTAAACCGCACAAGTGTTGGAGGTCGATGTTTTCGACACCGGGCTTCGGTCAGGGCGCCTCATGGGCTATTTCTTCTCCGATCAGGAGATTCTCATGCCATCCAATCTCGCGCTTCGCGATCATTTGCTGTCCCGCCGGTCCGTCGGCATCGCCTTTTTGCGCGAGCCGGGGCCGTCTGAAGACGAGCTGAACACACTGCTGACCATCGCCACCCGCGTGCCCGATCACGGCAAGATGACGCCCTGGCGGCTGGTGATCATTTCCGGCGATGCGCGTCGGGAAGCTGGTGAGAAGCTGGCCGAAATCGCCGCGCGGAAAAATCCGGCGATGGACGAGGCGAGCCTTGAGGCCGAGCGCAACCGTTTCCTGCCTGCACCGCTGACGATTGGTGTCATCTCCGCCCCGCGTGAAAATCCCAAGGCGCCGGAGATCGAGCAGGTTCTTTCCGCCGGCAATGTCGCCTTCAATCTGCTCCACGGTGCCCACGCGCTTGGTTATGGCGCCAGCTGGGTGACCCGCTGGTTTGCCTTCGACGATGAGGCAGCATCCATGCTCGGCGCCCGAGAGGGTGAGCGATTCGTCGCTTTCGTCCACATCGGCACACCGAGCGCCGCGATCGAAGACCGACCCCGCCCGGCACTGGAGGATGTCGTCTCCTATTGGAAAGCCCCGACCGCCTGATCGTGGTTAACAGGGTGTTAACATGCGGTGGTGCTAGACTGGATCGTCTGATTCTGAGGTGAGTGCACACGCATGGGCGTGCAGCCGATCTCCATACCGCAAACCCTTGCGAACGCGCTGACCGCAGCGGGCGAGCGCAGCGGCGTGGATTTCGGCTATCTGCTGCAGACCGCCATTCGCGAAAGCAGTCTCAATCCTGCAGCGCGCGCGAGCACATCCTCGGCCGTCGGCCTCTTCCAGTTCCTCGAAGGCACCTGGCTCCAGGTGATGAAACAGGATGGTCCGCGCCTTGGCTACCAGGCCTATGCTGACCAAATTTCGGTGAATTCAAACGGCGACTATGTCGTGCGCGATCCTGCCAAGAAGGCGCAGATATTGGCACTGCGCGAAAACCCGCAGATCGCCTCTGATCTGGCTGCGGCCTTCACGCGCTCCAATGGCGAATATCTGCGCAATGCTTTCGGACGCATGCCGAGTGCCGGCGAGCTCTACATTGCCCATTTCCTCGGCGCCCAGGGCGCGGAGAAGATGTTCAAGGCCGGCCTGCAAAATCCAGATCAGGTCGCGGTCAATCTCTTCCCCCGGCAGGCGCAGGCCAATAAGTCGATCTTCTACGATCAGTCCGGCAATGCCCGCACCATAAGGCAGGTCTATCAGGTGCTTGTCGCCAAGCATCAGGGCACCAATGCCAATTTTTCGGTGCAGCAGATGGCGGGGCAGGGTGCCAGCGCACCACAGCGCGAAGCCGAGCCGCCGCTGCCCTCGCGATTCTCGACCGAGAACATGTCCTTTACCGGCCTTTTCCGCACCGAGCCTGAAGCAATGCCAGCGTCCGAGGCCGAGTTCGCGCCGGATGCGGCCTTCTTTACCCAGCTCTACAGCCAATAGTCTGGTTAGCAGAGCGGTAATATTTATGGTGAACCGTTCCTTAAACTCTCTCCGTTAAACGTCAATCGGCGTAAGCGGAGTTGAGTAATGATCGGGTACCAGGCCTTTGCTGACATGACGCAGTCCAGCGACAGCAATGAGCGCGGCCACGCAGCTCATCTGGCGGCGCTTGCCTATCTCGACCATCGTGGTCCGGCCGATGAACATGCGGCGCTCTATGCAGCGTTGATCAGTTTTTTGGATGATCCCTCGGTCAAGGTGCGCGCTGCGCTCGCCTATGGCCTCCTCCATTCCAGCGAAGCGCCCCGTCCCATCATTCTGTCGCTGCTACGGGACAGCCCGATCATTTCCCGCGCGGTCCTTCAATATTCGCCCGTCCTTGTCGATGCCGATCTGGCGCCCATCGTGGCGCGCGGCGACCTCGCCATGTTGATGGCCATTGCCCAGCGCGCCAGGATCAGTCCTCGAATTGGCGCCGCGCTGCTGGCCCGTTGCGACCACGCCACCAAGCTCGGCCTCCTTCGTCGCGACGATATCGCCTTCGCCGCCGAGGTGCTTGAAGCCCTGGCAACCGCAGACGGGCATGACGCCCCCATTCGCGGCGCCCTCCTTGCTCGCAAAGACCTTCCGGCGACGGCGCGCATGCTGCTGGTGCAGCGGGTCACGGAAAGCCTGCGTGAATGCCGTTTGGTCAAAGGCTCGCTCGCCAGTGACCGACTGACCCGCGTTCTGCGCGATGGCACCGACACCGCCATTTCCGCCATTGGTGAAAAATCGGCGACCGATCCCGACTTTGTCGGCAAGCTCGTTGGCTCCGATCAGATCAATACGCGCCTCTTGCTCCACGCCGTGGTCACCGGCCACGTCATGTTCTTCTCGGTCTGCTTGGCGGCGCTGGCCGATGTGCCGCGCGAAAAGGTTTTCACGCTTCTCGAAAACGGCAGCCGCTCGGCTCTCAATGCGCTCTTCCAGCGCTGTGGCCTGGATACGGGTATCGCCAGCATTCTCACACAGATCGTGCTTCATG
>JAAZLP010000423.1 GCA_012799265.1 Phyllobacteriaceae bacterium
CGTCGGGGCAATGCCCCGAGCAGAAGATCTCGGTGCCCTGGACGGCAGCAAAGCCGTCGGCCTGCGCCAGCCTCGCGAGTTCGGGGCCCGCCTGGGAAAAGAACTCGACCAGACTGGTATCGGGACCGAGTCGGGTGAGGATCGCGTCCTCATGGCTGCGCAGCCTGACCCGCTCGCGGTTGAGCTCGTTTTCTTCCCGCGCCTTGATGAGACGGGCCAGGCTGGTAGCAACGGCCTGACACGCCAATCGCGTATTGAGCGACAGCGGACGCGCCTCATGGTGATGGCAGGCGATCAGCCCCCAGAGGACGCCGTCCTTGACGATGGACATCGAGGCCGAGGCCGCAACGCCCATATTCTTGAGATACTGGATGTGGACCGGCGAGACGCTGCGCAGCGTGGAATCGCTGAGATCGATGCTCTTGAGGTCACTACTGGCGCTGATGATCGGGGCAGGCTCATAATGCACATCGGCGATGACGCGCACCTTGTTGCGCACATAGAGCGCGCGGGCCTGTCGCGGAATGTCGGAGGCCGGAAAATGATGGTGCATGAAGCTCGGGGAATCGTCCGAGATGGCCTCGCCCAGGACCACGCCGGCATCGTCATCGATGAAACGATAGAGCATGACGCGGCTATAGCCGGTGAGACGCTGGAAGATGCGGGCGGCCTCGTTTGAGAGTTCGGCCATCGTGCCGGAGCGCTCGAGCCGTGTTTCCAAGGCATCAAGTTCTGCCAGAAAAGCGGCGCTGAGCGCGGTGCCAGCCACGTGTTCTGTCAGCTCCACAACGACATGCTCGCCGCTGCGATAGACAATGGCGTCGTGGACCTGCCCATCGAGCGCCACCGGCGCGAGCACGTGAATGCCCGGACCGACCATGGCAGCTTTCACTTGGGAAAAATCCTGGCCGATGACGGTCGAGAGGTTTTGGCCCAACACCGCGTCGTCGACCTTGCCGACGCCAGCGTAGCCGACGACTTCGCCATGGTCCGGATGGGCGATCAACATCACGCCATAGGGCTGGATCGAGCCCGGAATATGGATGGGCTCGAGGTCGCAATTGGTCAGATCGACTTGTGGATTATCCAATAAGGGCCTCCCCATAGATTTCAAGCGCAGCTTCGAACAGGAGGACGGCACCGGCGGCCACCGCGGATGGCGCAAAGGTGCTGGCGTCGAGAAGCTCGACAAAAGCCCGCCAGCGCTCGCGGTCGCCAGACTGACGCGCCAGATGGCGAGCGCCAAAGCGCTCCGTGAAGCCCAGGGCTTCGGCGCGCCGGAACAGAAGCCGTGCGCCCAGGGACGAACCTTCGAGCACATAGAGTGCACCGAGCCGTGCGGCAGGATCTCTGAGGACAACTGGAGATGGAGAAGAAAGCGGAAGCGCCCCATCCAGATCAGCCAGATCACTGGCCATATCGTCGATCAGGGAAAGCGCATTCCACGGCGCAAACCCAGCGCAGACGGGTTCGGCCATGCGCCGGAAGGTCAGGCTCTGGCCGACAAAGGCGCGATACTGGGCGACCGAGGCAAAAGACCCCACCTGCGCGTCCAGGCGCTGGTGGAGGTCCGAAGTCTGCTCTCGTAGGTATGATCTCAGGATGGGGCGACCCAAAGTCCTGTCCAGATCCATGGGCGCGCTTTCTTGGAAAGCTGTTCCCACACCTTAACAGGTGGTCGCCACACGCCTAACGATTTCTCGCATCTGGCCAAGATTGTGATCGGTCAGGCGCTCTGACGATCTTCACTCATGGCCCGCTTGCGGAACGAATGGGCACGCCAGAGCTCGAAGATGTGCCTGGAATCGTCCCGGTCCAGGGCCTCGAAACGGGTCTGGATCATGGTCTTGTCAGCGTCCGATGGCAGGTCGCGCCAGGGCAGCGTGGCAAAGATCGCCTCGAAGAGATCAGGAGCGATGCCCGCGGCGCGAAGAGCGACGGTGATCGCGACATAGTCCTGGCCAGCGAGCCACTTGACCACGACTTCGGGCGGCACCTTGAGGATGACGGCAATGGCGGCGGCAGCATGGTGGCCATAGCCAAAGCGGGCAAAGCGGGCCAGCGCGCGGTCGTCGAGCTGCTTGCGATCGGCCAGACCACGCACCTGATTATAGGCAACCTTCCACTCCTGCGCGTTGAAGCCGGCGCGGTTGCGGATGCGGTTGAAGACGACGGTGTTGACCTTGCCGGCAGCGACCGGATCGAAGCGACGCTCGGTTTCGCCGATGGACTGCAGGACCTTGCCGGCGACCTCATCGATCTCGCCGCGCAGGCTCTTCCAGTCGATATCGGTGCGACCGCGGAGGTCGGACGCGATCTCGGCATCCTTGGCGGCGCGCTTGACCAGCTTCTGAACCGTCTCGGTATCCAGACCGGCATTTTCGTTGCGCACAAGACGCTGGATGGACGGGGTGTCGCCGTGATCGACAATGGCATCACCGACCCGCTCATTGACCTCGGCACGACCCGCAATGGCTACCCGATGGTCTTCAGTCTGATTGGAGATGATGTCGATGAGATCGTCGTCGCTGAGCAGCGCCGAAAATTCGAGCAGCGGGCGGGCGACCTCGATGACGTCATTGGCGAGCTTGAGCACCACAGTGCCCGGCGCGCGTTCAAGCGGCGCCAGAAGCTTGGCCACGTGAGAGCGTGCCTCTACCTCAACGAGACCAGCCAGCTGGCAGAGAACTTCGTCATACTGGGCGACCTGATCGTCATCGCAGCGATCGGACACATAGGTGAATAGCTGCGCCATGTTGCGGAACAGCTGATCGCGCTCCGTGTTGTCGGTTTCCCCCGTCAGAACGCGGAAACTGGCAAAGGCGCGGTGGCTCGGTTCCAGTTCAGCATGTGTCTCGCTCATGGTCGTCTCTCCCGGCTTCTGCCGTCTTTGAGGACCAGTCTGGCCGGACGAGCTTGCGAGCACTGAAAGCCCGGGAGCGGTATTTTATTCAAATTGTACCGGTCTCGTCGCTCAGGCGAGAAGCGACGCCAGCTGCGGCGGCACGACCTCGGGGCCAAAACGGTGCTGCAGAACATGGGCGAGTCCAGCCAACACATTGGCGCGATGGTGTTTCTGGCGGAAATGGCGGGCGGAGGTGTGATGGAGATGGAGCAGCATCAGCCGGCCCTGCTCCGGCGTCAGCGCGGCGAGAATGGCCTGCTGACCGGCGTCCAACTGGAGCGGGTCGGAGGCGAAGAATAGGGCCAGTTCGCGGCCGGCGGGGCGTGCAGTGAAGAGCTCTTCGGCGACGCGCGCGACGGCCTGCTGCTGATCGGCGGCCATGAGCGCGGTGGCCTTGAGCACGAGCAGATAGGCCTGGAATTCAGAGCCGAAGGCGCTCAGTTCCAGCCCCTTGTCATAGATGCGGATGGCTTCATCGAGCTGGGCGGCGCACATCAGCAGTTGTCCGCGCGTGGCGAAGGCGGCAGCAAAGGCGGTGCTCGAGGCGAAGGCCTCGTCAGCGAGCTTCTCGGCCAGCGCGTGATGGCCGCGATTGATGAAGAAGAGCATCTTGGCCGCCGCGAGCTTGAGCAGCGGATTGTCCTCGACATGATGGAGATGGGCCAGCACCTCTCGCTCGATCTCGTCCTCAAGCGCCGTGATCGCCCCTGGCTGTGTCAGCGCCGGGTCGGGCGGCCAATGTATCAGGCGCGATAGCTGGTTGAGGGCCCACAGCATGGTGAGGGTGGGATCGTTCGGAAATGTTGCGCGCGCCTGGCGCAGTTGCGCCTCACCTTCGCGCCACATCTGGGTCGGGCGGACCAGCGCACGGCTCGCCTCCTGAAGGCGGATTTCGAGCGGCACATCGGAGGGTGCGGTGAGGCCAGGATCGTCCGGCACGGCGATATGGCGCCAGACGGCGCCGCGGGCCCAACGCGAGGCGGTGATGGCGCCGGTGACGACGCTTTGCGCACCGACGGCGGCGCGATGGGTGGAGACGATGCGCCCACCCTTCCCCGTGCGCATGGCGAGGGCACAGTGAAGCATCCTGCCCTCTTCGAGCAGGGTCACCTCGATGCCGTAGTCAAAGCCGGTGCTGGCGCCTGAGCCGATCTCTGGCTGGAGCATGACCGGCCTGTCGCGGCCGAAGAACGAGGTGAGGTGGGCCGAGAAATTGCGCATGAATTCCCGGGCGAGCTTCGCCTCAACATCACCGCGCACCGGACCGATGACGATAAAGGCGTCGAGCGGCACAGGGTCCGTGCGGGCGATCCAGACATAGCCCTCGCCATATTGGGTTCCGACGAAACGGGGCGCGCGGGCATTGTCGCCCAGCCGCTGGCGCAGCCGGTTGACGAGAAAGTCGACATTGCGAACGCTGGTGCTGCGACCCGTTCGGCTCAGCACCACGGCAAGTTCCTCGCGCGAAACAATGGTGCCCGGACGTCGTGTCAATTCAAGAAGAAGAACGCGTTCCTGCCGCGTAAACGCAATCTCGCCGCCATCAGATTGATGAATACAGCGCATGGCAGGATCGAAGGTCAGACCATTGTAAGACAGCATCCATCCCCCACGGCTGTCGACAATCACGTCTTTGGTGCATA
>JAAZLP010000424.1 GCA_012799265.1 Phyllobacteriaceae bacterium
GCACTGATCAGCCTCCTGCTGTCCTATCCGAAGCGGATCGGCGGTTCCCTGGTGATCCTGGCGGTTTGGACAATCGGCCTTGGCGCGGTTGTCGCGCAATTGATGCAGCTCATGCCTTCTCAGTCCATCGGCTCCTATGGGCCGATGCTGGCTCAATTCTGCATCATCCTGGCGCTGGTTGCCATCCAGTTCATCGCCTCCCGCCGTGCGCCACTCGCGCGTGCAGCGCTCGGCTGGTTTGGCCTGTCCATCCTTTTGGGCACCAGCGTCTTCGTTTTCACCATTGCCGTGCCCGCAATGCTGGGCGTGGAACCGCAAACCCGCCAGGCGCATGCCTTTGGCATCATCCTGATCATCTATTGCGGCATTGCCATCGCGGTGGCGCGCTACCGGCTTTTCGACCTGGGCATATGGTCTTTTCGGCTGACGTCGTACCTGCTGGGTGGGATGCTGCTGATCGCACTGGATGCGGTGCTGATCTATGGCATCGCAATCGAGCGCATCCCCGCATTCGGACTGGCGCTCCTGGCCGTTGCGATGCTTTACCTGCCGCTGCGCAACTTTCTGGGAAACATGCTGGCGCGCCGCACCGGCGTCGATCCGCTTCGGGTGCGCGAAGTAGTCGACATTGCGCTGACCCCAAATGTGACGCTGAGGCAGGAGAAGTGGCGCGGTCTGCTCGATAGCGCCTTCGCCCCGCTCAGCATCGATCTGGCGGCTCCGACAGACCGTGCGCGACTTGTCGATGGCGGGCAGAAAATGCTTGTGCCCTTCACCAAAGGCACGCCGGCAATGTGCCTGCATTATGCTCATGGCGGCAGGAAGCTGTTTTTGCAGACCGATGCCGACCGTGTGCAACAACTGGTTGAACTGATGGACCATGCGCTGGCCAGCCGCGATGCGCAGGAGCATGGCGCGCGGCAGGAGCGTACGCGGATGGCAAGGGACCTCCACGACAATATCGGCGCCCAGTTGCTGCGAACTCTGCACAGCCGGGACCCGGAACGCAAGGACGCCATCATTTCCGAAACGCTGACCGACCTGCGCGACATCATAAACAACGCTCAGGGAACTGGTCTGGTCCTGTCGGAAGTCCTGGCTGATCTCAGGTTTGAAACCGACGAACGGCTGGCCGCCATTGACATGGAATTGCGCTGGGACATGGAGATCGATGAGACACAGGCGGTCGATGCGCGACTAGCGCACACCCTGCGCTCGATTATCCGCGAAGCCGCCAGCAATACGATCCGCCATGCCCGGGCCCGCTACTTTGCGGTGCGCATGCGGGTGGCGGCTGGTGAGCTTCATGTTCACATCAGCGATGATGGCGTGGGCGTAAGCGACCACGTTGGCTCGCATGATGGCGGGCTGGTCAATATGGCGGCGCGAGCGGAAGGGCATGGCGGCGCTTTGACCATTTCGTCCGACAGCGGCACCCATGTCTTTGCGCGCCTTCCGCTGGAGACGCCATCGCCATGAATGTTGAAACATTGCTCATCGTCGAAGATGTGCCCGAGGCCCTGGCCTGGCTTGCGGATCTCGCACAGAAAGCCTTTCCCGATGTTAGGGTGGGCAAGGCCCGGTCCGTGCGCGAGGCGGCTTGCCGGATAGAGGAGGGCCAATGGGACATGGCGCTGGTCGATCTGGGCCTGCCAGATGGCTCGGGGCTGGACATCATTCGCCGGCTCAAGATGGTCTCTCCAGACACGATGTGCATTGTCAGCACAGTTCTGGGAGACGACGCGCATGTGGTGGCCGCCCTCTCGGCAGGGGCACAGGGCTATATCCTCAAGGGGCAACCCGACGCGGTGGTACACCGGCAATTACTTCAACTGCGTCATGGCATTCCAGCCTTGTCACCGGCCATAGCCCGACGGATCATGGAGCACTTTCAGCGCACCGGTCCGGTAGATGGCGAAAGCCAGGCACTGACAGCGCGCGAGACCGATGTGCTGAGCATGGTCTCGAAGGGCTTCCGCAATGCCGAAGTGGCGCAAGCGCTGGGCCTGGCAGAATCCACCATCGCCACCCATGTCAAAAGCATCTACCGAAAGCTGGGCATTCACTCGCGCGCCGAGGCGGCCCTCCAGGCCGCGCGCTTGGGCCTGACCTGAGGCGGCCTCAGGGCCAGGCCCGCTCCGGCAGTTCATCACGGCAACGGTCTGGCTTGAATAGGCCACGCGGCATCGGATCACGATCGGCAGTGGCATCATCAGTCAACTGGCCGGCGCCATACCACAGGCTCAGGCCTATTTCAGGCACCATGACATAGGCCGGCGCCGGCTCGCCCTCATTGGGCGGCTCGAACCAGAACGTCATATCCTCGTCGAGCGCGTAGAACCGCAGCGAGCGAAGGGCATCGAGGTCTTGTGGATCATCACTGCCCAGCGCGAGCAGTTCGCGAGGCCCGTCCGGCGCAGCATCGGCGCGAGTGGGATCGGTCACCGGGATCAGGGTCATGCCGCTATAGCCATTGGATACCGAAAAGGTGAACCAATAGGTGCGCTGGGGCGTGGTGAGGTACATATAAAGGTCAGACGCAATCGAGGCGTAATTGTGCGAAGGCTGGAAGCCGATCTCGAAGCGGTCTTCTCCGTCCAGCAATTCATAGA
>JAAZLP010000425.1 GCA_012799265.1 Phyllobacteriaceae bacterium
CGCGGACGCGACGGACAATGTCACCCGAGCCGAGCTGGATGACTTCTGCCTTGAGGCCGGTTTCCTGTTCAAATACCGGCAGCAGGCGATCGACGATCGATGATTTGTGCGCCGTATAAACGACCACGGAGCCTTCTGCGGCCTGCGCCGGGCTCATCGCGGTGGTGGCCGCCAGCGAGAGCGCCAGGCCAAGCAATGTTCGTCTTGCAACACCCATTTCCATCCTCCTTGTTCGTTTCGATCAGAAAAATGATCATTTACGATCATGGAGCCTTGTTTCGCTTGTTGCAATACGAAAAGTGTGTTTGATTTTTTAACACTTGTTCCGGGATGAGGGTTGAGCATGGCCTATCTGACAGTTGTCGACGGCGTTAAGCAGTTCGTCGGGTTCCGCGCCTTGAACGGCGTATCGATCTCGGTCGAGCAGGGAGAGTTTTTCACCCTCCTCGGGCCTTCCGGCTGCGGAAAGACAACGCTTCTGCGCGCCATTGCCGGGTTCAATGATCTTACCTCCGGCACCATCACCCTTGCCGGCAAGGATCTGCGCTCGGTGCCGCCGCACCAGCGCGATATCGGCATGGTGTTTCAGGACTATGCGGTATTCCCCCATCTGAGCGTCTTCGACAATGTCGCCTTCGGCCTCAAGCCGCGAAAGGTGCCGCAGGCCGAAATCAAGACCCGCGTGGCCGAGGCTCTCGACGCCGTGCATCTGGGCGCGCTGGCCGAAAGGCTTCCCGCCGCCATGTCGGGCGGTCAGCAGCAGCGTATCGGCCTCGCCCGCGCCATGGTGATCAATCCGCGCCTCCTGCTCATGGATGAGCCGCTGTCGAACCTCGACGCCAAGCTGCGTATCGAGTTGCGCGAGGAAATCCGCGACATCCAGAAGCGCGTCGACATCGCCACCATCTATGTGACGCATGATCAGGAAGAGGCGCTGGCCATTTCCGACCGCATCTGCGTGATGAGTGCAGGCCAGATCGAGCAGATCGGCACGCCGCAGGAAATCTATGGCGATCCGCAGACCCTGTTCGTCGCCAATTTCGTCGGCACGCTGAACACCCTCGATACCGGCCCCAATCTTGAGCGGATGCTGGGTCAGTTGAGCCTGCGGGCGCCCAATGCTGACACCTGGACCATTCGTCCCGAAAGCCTGCGCCTCGTGGGTGAAGGGGAAGGCGCCGGACCCGATCATGCCGCGCTCGAAGGCACCGTTGCCAAGTTCACCTATCTCGGCCGCGAGGCGCATGTTCTGGTCAAGACCGATGTCGGCGAGCTCGTAGTGCAGCTGGGCGCAGCCGAACTCAAGACGCTGCGCAGCCCGGGTGACAGGGTCTTTGTGCTGGTGCCGCGCGACGCCCTGATGGCCTTTGACGCCGATACCAAGCGTATCAAGCTGGAGGACTAGCCATGACCAGACGGTTCGACTTCTGGTCGCTGGTCAGTATCGCGACATGGGCCATCCTGCTGCTGCTGCTCATCATCCCCGTCGGGTCGGTGCTGCTGTCGAGCTTTATCGACCGCTCCGGCAATACGACGATTGCCAATTACCTCGCCTTCATGTCCGAGCCGCGCTACCAGCGCGCCTTCGTCAATACGCTGATCGTCGGCTTTGGCGGGCTTTTCGGGGCCATGCTGCTGGGCTCGATCATGGCCTTCTGTATTTCCCGCTTCCAGATCAAGGGCAGCCGTTTCGTATCCCTGCTCGCCATTCTGGCGCTGGTGTCGCCGCCCTTTATCGGCGCCTATTCCTGGATCGTGCTGTTTGGCGCCGGTGGCGTCGTTCGTGCCTGGGCGAAAGAAATTGGCATCACCATGCCGCCCATCTATGGCGTCGGCGGCATCCTCATCGTCTTTGCGCTCAAATTCTATCCCTTCGTCTATCTGATGGTTTCGGGCGCGCTGTCCAACGTCAACCGCTCGCTCGAAGAAGCGGCGGAAGGCTTGGGGCTGACCCCGCTCCAGCGCACCTTCAAGATTTCCTTCCCGCTGGTGCTGCCGGCGCTGACGGCCGGTGGCCTTCTGGCGCTGATCCAGTCCATTGCCGACTTCGGTACGCCGCGTCTGCTCGGTCGCGGGTTCAACGTCCTGGCGACGGAAGCCTATGCGCTCTATTCGGCCGAGATCGGCTCCAACATGTCGATGGCGACGACCATCTCCATGGTGCTGATCTTTGTCTCGATGGCCTTTGTGATGATCCAGCGCTTCATGTCGCGTCGGAACGTCTACCACGGCAACATGATCAACAAGCCGGTCAAGATCCAGCTCAAGGGCTGGCGCAACTGGCTGGCGCATTTCGCCGTCTATTTCATCGGTCTCTGCGGCGCGATGCCGGTGATCATTTCAATCATCTATTCGTTCCGCAAAACCAGCGGCCCGGTGTTCCAGGAAGGTTTTGCGCTGCAGAGCTATGAACGCATCATGTTCAATCTGGGCGACGTGGTGCGCAATTCGCTGACCTTCTCGGCCATTGCCGTGGCACTGATCGTCATCGCGGGCACCATTATCGGTGTGCTGGTCGCGCGACGTACGAATCTCAATACGTCGCTGCTCGATGGCGCCTTCATGATCCCCTATGTCATGCCGGGCATCGTCATCGGCATCGCCTATATCGCGGCCTTCAATACCGGCCCGATCGTGCTGACCGGCACGGCAGCGATCATCATCCTCTCGATCTTCATCCGTCGTCTGCCCTATACGGTGCGAACGACGAGCACGGCGCTGCGGCAGATATCGCCCAGTCTTGAAGAGGCAGCCATTTCGCTCGGCTATAGCCCCTTCCAGGCCTTCCTAAGGGTGACGGTGCCGCTGATCGTGCCGGGGATCATCGCCGGCGCCATGCTGAGCTTTGTGACCGCGATCAACGAGCTCTCGTCCTCGCTGGTGCTCTATGTGGGTTCGACCATCACCATGCCGGTGCGCATCTACCTGCTCATCCTTGATGGCGATTTCGGCACGGCGGCGGCGATGTCGACCATCCTCCTCGTCCTCAGCGGGATCGCGGTCTATATCGCCTTCCGCCTGATGGGCCGGAACGAACAGGCCCTGCTCTAAGAGGGCACGAATAGGAAAGGCCCCCGGCGGATGATGCGGGGGACCTTTTCATATTCCGGATTTGACGCTTAGCGTGGCTTGGCCGCGTTTTGTCGACGCCATTCTTCATATTCGTCATTGGCGTCAGGATGGAGCGGGTAATAGCGCTTGAGCGATTCCCCGGCCATCAGCTTCATGCGCGAGAACTCTTCCCATTCGGCGTGTTTCTGGCCGTCCTCGATGACCTGTTCCGCCATGGAGACGGGCACGACGACCGCGCCATCGTCATCGGCGATAATGATGTCGCCGGGCACGACCGTGACCCCGCCACAGGCAATGGTGACATTGACGGCATTGGGGAAGATGTCGGTCTGGACGTGATAGTTGGGCGACCAGCCCTTGAGCCAGAGCGCCAGATCGAGCTTTTCGACATTGGGGCGGTCGCGCATGACGCCATCGATGATGATGCCGGCGCCGCCGCGACCCTTGAAATAGGTCGACATCATGTCCCCGAAAATGCCCGAGCGCATGTCGCCGCGCGCATCGACCACGACCACGTCGCCCTCCTGCACATGATAGAGCACATGGCGATGGAGCTGGGTTTCCGGGTCCGCATATTCGCCTTCGCTGAAGAGGTCGGGGCGCTGGGGCAGACATTGCAGCGTCAGGGCCGGGCCGCAGATCACCTTGCCCTTGGTCTGGGGCAGGATGCCGGTCATGTGGGGATTGCGAAAACCCATATGGCCGAGCGTGCCGGCGACGGTCGCCGCACCAAGGCTTCTGATGGCCTCGATGATCTCCTTTGAGGGTCGCTTGATTTCCTGACCTTGCGTCGTCACTCAAATCTCCATGCGGCCCTTCGGCCTTACCAATTGGTCACTGAACCGTCGTTGCGTCTGAGATGCGGGGCTTCCCAGAATTCGAAGCTCTGCTTCGCAAGCAGCGCCTCATTGACCTCGACCCCGAGCCCCGGCGCATCGCTGACCGGATAGACGGCGCCGTCGAGGCGCGGCTGGACGGGGAAGAAGTCTTCATTGTCAAAGCCGAGCCCGCGCTCGGGGGCGCGGGTTTCGAGCCAGGCGAAATTGGGCACGGCCGCGCTCATATGGATGGTGGCGGCGGTGCAGACCGGGCCGAGCGGATTGTGCGGCATGAGATCGACATAATGCGCCTCGCTCCAGCCGGCGATTTTCATCGCCTCAGTGAAGCCGCCGACATTACAGATGTCGATGCGATTGAACTGATGGATGCCCCGTTCGATATAGGGCAGGAACTGCCACTTGCTGGCAAATTCCTCGCCGATGGCGAAGGGGATATCGGTGAGCGTGCGGAGCGATTCATAGGCCTCCGGCGTCTCGTCGCGGATGGGCTCTTCGAGGAAGTCGAGCACGCCGCGGTCGAGCCTTGCGCAGAAGCTGGCCGCCTCGGCGACGGAGAGGCGATGGTGATAGTCGATGCCGAGGACGACTTCATCGCCCAGTTCTTCGCGGGCGCGATTGAGAACCCGCGCGGTAGCGGCGATCGACTGGCGGGGCTCAAAAATTTCCGGACTGTCCTGGCCGATGGGGAAGAAGCGGATGGCGTCAAAACCCATTTCCATGAGCTCGCGCGCCCGCTCGACGGCGCCTTCGCCGGCGCTGTCGCCGGTGGAGGCGAAGGTGGGGATGACATGGCGCTGCTTGCCGCCGAGGAGTTCATAGACCGGCACGCCGAGCGCCTTGCCCTTGATGTCATGGAGCGCGATGTCGATGGCTGAGATCGCCGCCTGGAGCACGCGCCCGCCCTCGAAATACTGGCTGCGGTAGATCTCCTGCCAGATGCGGCCGATCTGCATTGCATCCTGGCCGATGAGAAACTCGCGGAAATGCTCGACCGCGCCGGCTACCGCCTTCTCGCGCCCGGTCAGCCCGCTTTCGCCCCAGCCGAAAATGCCCTCATTGGTCTCGACCTTGAGCAGGAACTGGTTCCTGATGCCGACGCGGACGGGATAGGTCTTGATGTCGGTGATCGTCAGCTTGGGGGGCATTTTCGGGTCTCGGGCGAGCAGGGGCTCATTCGGCGCGGAGCGCCATTTCAGTTTCACCGTCAAAGAGGTGGATGCGGTCCTGATCGAATTCGAGCCAGACCATTTCGTCAGGCTCGACGATCACCGAAGGCGGCAGGCTGATATTGACGATTGCGCCGGAAAGGAAGGCCTGAACGAAGGTGATGTCGCCTGTCGGCTCGACCGTATAGACCTTGGCCGGGACGGCATCGCCGAGCTTTTCCTTGTGTAGCCTGATGGTCGAATGGCGCGCGCCGAGCACGACTTTCTTGCTCCTGGCATTGGCGACCTTGCGGGCGTTTTCGGCCGATAGCGGCAGGTGCCAGCCCTCGGCGCTGGTGAGCGATGTGATGCCGTTGGTGCTGCTGACTTCGAGCGGCACAAGGCTCATCGCAGGGCTGCCGACAAAGCTCGCGACAAACATGTTGACCGGATTGGCGAAGACCTGGGCCGGGGTGTCGTACTGCTGGAGGAGACCGCCATTCATCACGGCCATCTTGTCGGCCATGGTCACGGCTTCGAGCTGGTCGTGGGTCACATAGATGATGGTGGCGTTGAGGTCCTGGTGGAAGCGCTTGATCTCGGAGCGCATCTGCACGCGCAGCTTGGCGTCGAGATTGGAGAGCGGCTCGTCCATGAGGAAGACGGCAGGGTCGCGCACGAGGGCACGGCCGAGGGCGACGCGCTGCTGCTGGCCGCCCGAGAGTTCGCGCGGCTTGCGTTCGAGGAGATGGGTGATGTCGAGCACCTTGGCCGCCTCGCGCACCTTGCGGTCGATCTCGTCCTTGGGGAGCTTGCGCATCTGCAGCGGGAAGGCGAGGTTCTGGAACACCGTCTTCTGCGGATAGAGCGCGTAGTTCTGGAACACCATGGCGATGTCCCGGTCCTTGGGATCGAGATCATTGACCACGCGGTCGCCGATGATGATGTCGCCCGAGGTGATCGGGATCAGCCCCGCGACGAGATTGAGCGTCGTTGTCTTGCCGCAGCCGGACGGGCCGACCAGGGCGACGAATTCGCCATCATTGACCGTCAGCGACACATCCTTGGCCGCATAGACCGAGCCATAGGTCTTGACGAGATCTTTCAGAACCACCTGGGCCATGGAATACCTTCTAGTGTTTGACGGCGCCTTCGGTGAGGGCACGCACGAAGTATTTCTGGAGAAGCAGGAACAGCACCACGACCGGGACGCTCATGATGAAGCTGGCCGCCATCAGACCCGGGAAGTCGGTGGTGTTTTCCGAGAAGAAGCGCTGGATGCCGACTGGCAGGGTCAGCTGCTCATTCTTGGTGAGGAAGGTCGCGGCGTAGATATATTCGTTCCAGGCGCCGATAAAGGAATAGATCGCCGTGGCGATTATCCCCGGCACCGAGAGCGGCGTAACGATCAGAAGGAACGCCTGGAAACGCGTCGCGCCGTCGATCCGCGCCGCCTGTTCAAGCTGGATCGGGATGTTGTCGTAGAACCCCTTGAGCAGCCAGATCGCGAGCGGCAGGCCGAAGGTGAGATAGGTGAGGATCAGCGATCCATGCGTATTCACCAGCCCCAGCCAGCGCATCAGAATGAAGAGCGGCACGAGGAAGATCACGGCCGGGAACATGTTGCGCAGCAGCACGGAGAAGAAGAGGAACTTCCGCCCCGGGAAGTTGAAGCGCGAGAAGGCATAGGCTGCCGGCACGGCGACGACCACGGCAAGGATCGTCGTCACGAAGGAGACGAAGAGGCTGTTCCAGAAGAAGCGCAGGAAGTCCTGCCCGACGCTGTTCTGCGGATCGAGCAGCTTCTGGTAACTCGCCATGGTCGGCTCGGTCGGCCACCATTGCGGCGGGAACTGCATGGCCGCAAAGCCGGATTTGATCGAGGTGAGGATCATCCAGGCCATGGGCAGGGCGGTATAGAGCAGCATGATCACGAGGAAGATGCGCCCGGTCCAGCGCCAGCCGTCGATCTGCTTGCGCGGGCGGGGAGTGGTGATGTCGCCGGTGGAGCTCATGCGCCATGCTCCTGTTTGTCATTGCCGCTCAGCGCCTTCACATAGAAGTAGCCAAGCACCATCAGGATCGCGAAGAGCAGTACCGAATAGGCAGCCGCCACACCCCAGCGCTGTCGGCCGAAGGCCAGTTCGTAAATATGGGTGATCCAGATATGGGAGGCGTTGGACGGCCCGCCGCCCGTCGTGATCCAGGGGATGATGAAGGAATTGAAGTTCGCCACGGCCAGCAGCAGGATCGTGACGGTCGAGACGCCGCGCAGATGCGGGAAGGTCACGTGCCAGAAGCGCTGCCAGGCGGAAGCGCCATCGACCTTGGCCGCGCGCAGCAGTTGATCCGGCACGGTCTGGAGACCCGCCATCAGCATGATCATGGCAAAGGGGAATTCGCGCCAGATATTGACGACGATGAGCGAGGGCAGGACCGTGTGCACATTGTCGATGAAATTGGGCTGTCGATCGGCAAGGCCCAGTTGCACCATGACGGCACCGAGCACGCCGAAATCGGAGTGGTATATCCACTTCCAGATATAGGAGGCGGCGACGGCACTGATCACCCACGGAATGATGAGAATGGCGCGCAGGATCGCGCGGCCGACGAAATCCCGATGCAGTGCCAAGGCGGCGCCGAAGCCGAGCACGAAGGCGATCAGTGTGGAGGCGATGGTCCAGATGAAGGTATTGACCGTCACCTTCCAGAACACGTCGCTGGAGAGGATCGTGGAATAGTTTTCGGTGCCGACAAAAACCTTGTCGCGCAGCTGCAGGCCGGGCGGGGTTTTGAAGAAGCTGAGCTCGACCGTGTAGTAGATCGGATAGGCGATGACGACGAGCATCACCACAATGGCGGGCAGCACGTAGAGGTAATCGGCGCGGCTCGCCCACATCTGCTGGAAAACATTGGGTCGCTTGATGTCAGCGCGCTGCAGGGCAGCGGCATGGCCTGTCGCGATGGTCATGGTCGGGCTCTCGTCTGGACAGGAAGGGAAGACCGGCAGCGCCGTCGCGCCGCCGGTCGGACTTCACATGGGCTGAGCGTCAGAGACCGCCACCATCCCGAATGTCCCGGACCTTCTGGGCCGCATCCTTGGCTGCCTCTTCGACAGTCATCGCGCCGGTGAGGGCATTCTGCAGCATGTCCGGAATGATGATGTTCATGATTTCCGGGGTTTCAGGCAGGGTCGGGAAGGGCACGCCATAGGGCAGCATCGAGGTCGTCACGTCGAGGAACTCGATGTCGTCGAGGCGCTGCTTCATCCATTCGGTCTTGAAGCCGTTGAGATTGCCCGGGTTCGAACCCGCATAGGCCATCTTGAGGCTCCATTCCGGGCTGGTCCAGAAGCAGACCATGGCCTTGGCAGCCGGCTCGTCGACCACACCACCCTCGACATACTCTGGGTTGAGGATGTGGATGTTGGAGCCGCCGAACACCACGGCGCGGCGGCCATCGGGGCCGGTCGGGATGAGGCCATAGCGCATATTGTCGATGACGGTCTGGGCCTTTTCCTTGTCTTCGCCGGTGGCCTTGGCCTGGAGATCGAGCATCACGTCATAGTCGGACGGGTGCGAGATCATCATGGCGAGCTGGCCGGCAAGGAACAGCGGCTGGTTGTCTGCCTGCTGGTTGGTCAGTGCCGAGACCGGAACCGACTTGTCCTTGACATACATGTCATAGGAGGCCTGCAGCGCGCGGATGCTTTCCGGGCTGTCGAGACGGATCTCGTCATAGGTCGGGTTGGGATCGGCTTCGTCAAAGACGCCGCCGCCATAGGCCCAGAGCTGCGGCATGAAGCGATAGGGCGTGTTGCCGGCATTCTTGCGGGCAACAAGGCCATAGCCGGAAATGCCAAGCGTCTCGTTGATCTGCTTGGAATAGGCGACAACATCATCCCAGGTTGCCGGCGGATTTTCCGGATCAAGGCCAGCCCGCTCGAAGATGTCGGCGTTCCAGATCAGCGCCATGGTCTCGTTATTGGTGGGGATGCCGTAGGACTTGCCTTCCCACATCACCGACTTCATGGCGCCCGGCCAGAAGTCCTCATTGTTCCAGCCAACATCCTCAGGCTTGAGTTCCTGGAGATAGCCCTTGGAGGCAAATTCCACGCCGCCCAGGATCTGGAGGCGCACCACCATGGGGCCGGCATTGCCGAGCAGGGCAGTACGGAACTTGTCGAGCAGGTCGTTATAGGTCAGCGCCTGCTCTTCGAGCTGGATATTGGGGTAGGTGGCGCGGAAGGCTTCAAAGAAGTCACGATAATACTGGCGCAGCAGGTCGGGGTCGCCCTCGAACACACCCTGATACCAGAAGGTCAGTTTGCCTTCGTAATCGAGCGGGGTGACCGCGCCGCACTGCTCGGCAGTGTCATAGGTTTCGGTGCCGGCGATGGACCGCACATATTCCGGCGACCACTGGCTTAGATCGACGCTTTGGCCGAGCACGGAAGTGCTCATCATAGACACGGCAAGCGCAGAGACTACTGCGCCGCGCGCCAAAGCGCGGCCCATTGGGTAGTTCCTCATCTATTCCTCCTGTGTCCCTGCCAGCCTGTGTCGCGGCAGGTCTCCTCCTCGCGGTGCGTGTAACGGGCGCTTGGCCTTCTGATGCACGACCGTCATTCGGCAACGTTACAGATGAGAAATTGCGTGTCAACCGAGTCTAACTATACATAATCAACAAAACTTAGTGTACGATCTTGAGCGCAGCGTGTGTATTGTTACAGGCGCTGGACGAAAAAATTTTGGAATTAACGA
>JAAZLP010000426.1 GCA_012799265.1 Phyllobacteriaceae bacterium
TCGAGCGTTACCATCTCTAAAGCGGTCTGTTCGGGGCCAGGTTTTCGCAACATGACCCAGTGAATCAAAAACCCCCGGCTAACGCCAGGGGTTTGTCAGCAGTCTGAAGGCCGCCCTTCGGGGCGGCCTTTTTTGTTGGTCGAGGTGTTTGCTATGTCCGCTAAGGGTAAAGCTGTTCTGGACCGCCAAATCTCCAGCGAGACACTTTCTGTGGCTCCCCATGGGTCGTCAGCCGCAGCCTGACCCGCAGGAAATGCACTTCATGCGCGCATCAACAAGTGAAACGTCTTCGGGTTCGACCGAGGGTGAAGGCTGGCTCATATTTGAAGGGGTGTGCAGACAGCCAGGACCGGCAGGCAAGCTCCAAAACAAAAGGGCCGCTCCATAGAGCGGCCCTTTCGAATTTCGGCAGTCGGTCGCGATTAACGCGAGTAGAATTCGACGACCAGGTTCGGTTCCATCTGGACCGGGTACGGCACGTCAGACAGGGCCGGCACGCGAGCGTAGACGGCGGTCTGCTTGTTGTGGTCGACTTCGATGTAGTCCGGCACATCGCGCTCAGCCAGCTGGTTGGCTTCGAGAACGATGGTGAGCTGCTTGGAGCGCTCACGGATTTCAACCTTGTCGCCGACCTGAACCTGGTAGGACGGAATGTTGACGCGCTTGCCATTGACCAGGATGTGGCCGTGGGAAACGAACTGACGCGCGGCGAACACGGTCGGGACGAACTTGGCGCGGTAGACGATCGCGTCGAGACGCGATTCGAGCAGACCGATCAGGTTCTCACCGGTGTCGCCCTTGCGACGGGCAGCTTCGTCATAGAGCTTGCGGAAGCTCTTTTCGGTGATCGAGCCGTAGTAGCCCTTGAGCTTCTGCTTGGCGCGGAGCTGCAGACCATAGTCCGACAGCTTGCCCTTGCGGCGCTGACCGTGCTGGCCGGGGCCATAGGCACGAGCGTTCAGCGGGGACTTCGGACGGCCCCAGATGTTTTCGCCAAGGCGACGGTCAATTTTGTACTTTACGGAATGACGCTTCGACATCGCGTATCCTTCGTTGAGTTAGAGTTCGAATGGATCACGCCCTCCTCTGCCCTGCCTTGCGACAGGACCGACAGACTCCCAACAGAGAATCCCGGGTGCGCCTATGGGCCCTAAGGCCGGAATAGGTGGGCGCGTCTTAGAGGCCGAAACCCGCAGAGTCAAGCGCAGCGGCCATTTCAGGCCATGCGCCTGTCAATCTTTCGTTGATTGCGCAGCTGCGGGAAGAGTCTGGACCAAATTACCGCCACGGCAATGGCGCCAAAGCCCCCGGCGACCACTGCCGGGACAGGCCCAACCAGATGCGCCACCGTGCCAGCGCGGAACTCGCCCAGCTCATTGGACGCGCCGATGAAGACCGAATTGACGGCTGTGACCCGACCACGCACCTCTTCGGGCGTCCAGAGCTGCATGATGGTCTCGCGGATGGTGACGCTCACCATATCCGAGGCACCAACCAGGATCAGTGCGGGTATAGAGATCCAGACGGAGGTCGAGAACCCAAAGACCACAGTGAATGCACCAAAGAGCCCGACGAAAAGGAACAGGATTTTCCCGGCATGGTCGCGGACCGGGAATCTCGTCAGCCACAGTGCCATGGCGATCGCACCGATTCCCGGGGAAGCGCGAAGGAGGCCGAGCTCCACGGGGCCGGCATGCAGGATGTCCTTGGTATAGACCGGAAGGAGCGCCACGGCGCCACCCATCAGCACCGCGAACATGTCGAGCGAGATCGCGCCGAGAACGACCTTGTTCGAAAAGATGTAGCGGAAGCCCCCGAAGATGGTTTCGAGACTGGTGGCCTGATGCGATTGGCGCTGCTTCGGCTTGGGAATCAGCAGCACGGTCACCATGGCGCAGAGCAGCAGGATGCCGGCCGTGCCAAAGGCGAAGGTAGCACCGATGCCATAGAGCAGCCCGCCCACAGCCGGGCCAGTGATGGCCGCGAACTGCCAGGCAGAAGCGTTGACCGTGATGGCGTTGGAGAGCGCCTCGGGTGGCACCAGATTGGGGGCGAGCGACTGGGCGGCCGGGTTCCAGAAGGCGCGTGCCGTTCCCAGAACCACGAGCACGATGAAGATCGGCCAGACCTCATGGGCCTCGCTATCAGCAAGGAGGAAGAAGCTGATGGCGCAAATAAATTCGATTCCCAGGCAGATCGCCATGATCTTGCGTCGATTGAAACGGTCCGCCGTCAGGCCGGTGAGGAGCAGAAGCACCAGCGCTGGAAGAAAGAGCGAAAGCCCGACGAGGCCAAGCAGGAAGGCATTGCCGGTCGTGTCATAGATCTGCCAGGCGATAGACACCGACATGATCTGGACCGAAAAGCTGACGAGCAGGGTCGTCAGCCAATAGAAGCGGAAACCGATATAAGTGAAGGCGAGCTTGGACGGCTCAAGAGGCTCAGTCTGCATGATGCGTTAGGCTTGGCAGTTCGACGCAGGCAGGTCAAAGACGGAATCGTGAAATCCGACCAGCCAACGCTGATTATTCTTCCTGCTTCTTCTGCCGGTTCGGATTGGGACGCTCGTGGCGGCGGTCAATCGACGAGATGACCCCGCGGAGGGTTCGGATTTCCTGGCTGGAGAAACGGCCACGGGTAAGCGCGGTGCGCAGATTATTGACCATGCTGGGGCGCTTGTCAGGGGTGGTGAAGAAGCCCGACTGGTCCAGCACGCCCTCAAGATGCTCGAAAAGGCCGATCAGCTCGCTCCGCGGCGCGGCTTCGTGGCGCTCATCGCCAAAGGGCAGCGCCCTACCCTCTTCGCTGGTGCGGCGGAACTCGTAGCTCATCAGCAAGACCGCCTGGGCGATGTTGAGCGAGGCGAATGCTGCCTCAACCGGCAGCGTCACAATGGCATCCGCCATCGCCACTTCATCATTGAGGAGACCCCAGCGCTCGCGACCGAAGAGAAGGCCGGCGTTGTCGCCTCCGCGAATGTGCGCTGCCATCGCGTTGGAGGCCTCTTCGGGGCCGTAGACTTCCTTCTGCATGTCCCGGGAGCGTGCCGTCGTGGCATAGACCAGCGTCAGGTCCGAAATCGCCTCTTCGAGAGTCTCAAAGACAGTTACTCGCTCAAGGACGTGGTCCGCCTTGGAGGCCGCCGCGATGGCCTTTTCATTGGGCCAGCCGTCGCGGGGACGGACGAGGCGCAGATCCCAGAGGCCGAAATTGGCCATGGCGCGTGCCGCTGCCCCTATATTCTCCCCGAGCTGCGGCTCGCAGAGAATAATGGCCGGAGTTGGCGCAAGGGAGATGGGTTGAGAGCTGTCGGTGCCTGCCATGTGCCGCCCGTTGAAGTGGTTGGCGGCACATAGCTCAATTGGCAGACCGGATCAAATCAGGCGACGCGGTTTCGCGGTGAAAGTTCGAAAATCTTGGCGTTTGGGCGCCACTCTCTGTCGAGAATGGCGAAGTGCAGTTCTTCATCCCATTCGCCCTGAAAGAGAGCATGCTCGCGATAGTGCGCTTCGAGCCGCAACCCCAGCTTCTGCATCAGCTTGGCTGAATGGTGGCTGCGGCCATCGCACCGAACCATGAGCCGGTGGATGCGGAACTGGGTAAAGGCCAGGTCGAAGACGGCCGACAATGCCTCGGTCAGATACCCCTGGCCGGAGAAGGCCGGATGAATGAGGAAACGGACTTCCGCCTGTCCCGCCGTCGCATCAGACCACTGCAGCAGTACCTGACCGATGAGACGGCCATCACCCTTGCGCTCCAGTGCCATTGCCAGCACATCGCCTGGGCGCTGCAAGGCAACCTGAGTGCGCATGATGCCAACAGCCTCAGCCACATCAGACGGGTAGCGCACGTGGCGCACACCGTAACGCTGGCTGGCAGGAAGAGTGTGATAGCTCGCGACGGCATCCACATCTCCACGCTCAAACGCGCGAAGACGGAGGCGGTCGGTTTCAAACGGCAATAAAGACAAGGTCATAAGCAGCGCTCCCAATTCCAGCCACTGAGCAGGCCTTGTCGCGAGAACGGCGGGGGAGTCGCTGTGGTTCCTCGGGAGGCGAGGAATAAATTGGCGGGGTTGTAACGCTTTCGAGAACGCTAGCTGTGGCGCGTGGACTGCCGCATGGCGCCCCATTCGCGGCGCAGAATGGCGTAGTAAAATTCTTCGTCCCATCCGCCCTTGAAAAGGCCGTGTTCGCGAAAATGCGCTTCGCGGCGCATTCCCAGCCGCTCCATCAATCGCCACGAAGGCATGTTGCGCGCGTCACAACGCGCATAGACACGGTGAAGGTCGAGATCGTGGAAGGCCAAATCGAGCAGGCGAGAGGTCGCTTCGGTGGCGTAACCACGACCCTGATGGTCGGGATGAAATATCCATCCCAGCTCGCCCTGCCGCGCTTCAGCGGAACGCCAGATCAGCGATAGTTCACCGACTACCGTCGCGTCAGCTTGGGTTTCGACCGCCAGCACCAGTCGGTCTCCTTCCTCGGCAAACCCGGTCTGCGAAACGCGGCGCTGTACGGCCAATGCGCACTCATCCCGGCTGAGCGGCGCGTCATAGAGATAGCGCGCCACATCATCGCGCCCCCGGTAGCTGTGGACAGCATCTACGTCCCCGCGCGTGAACGGGCGGAGAAAAAGCCGTGAGGTCATCAGCGGATAGGCGGGATAGAGAGCCATGGGGACCTTGTCAGCGAGCGACTTACCATTGTCTGCCCGTGTCGGGATGGCAAGCCTCGCTTGCCCCCTTTGACCGGGCGTGCAAGCTTTTGAGCATGACACGAGCCCCCATGCCCCAACTCGACCAGTCCACGCATTGCGATTGCGGCGCGATCACGCTGTCCGTTACAGGGCAGGCGATCTCGATGTTCCAGTGCAGCTGTCGCAATTGCCAGACGGTTTCCGGAAGCGGCCATTCCTCCATCATGCTGCTGCCGATCGAGGGGGTTCGCATCGTGGGGGCCACGAAAAGCTTCGTCAGACCAGCGGACTCCGGCGCGACATTCACCCGGCACTTCTGTCCTGAATGCGGGACGACAATTGCTGCAGAATCGTCCCGTGCCCCGGCATTTCGGATTATTCCGGTCGGCCTCTTTGCCGGCGCCAATGACTGGTACCGACCCAATCAGTTGATCTTCTCCCGCACCCACCCGCATTGGGACCTTATTGACCCCGAGATACCGCAGCACGCGGCTTACCGCCCGGAGCAACACTGATGAGCATGGCCCGCGACGAACTTGTAGACCGGGTGAGAGACGTGCTGCCTCGCGGGGTGCATGCGCAGGAAAAGAAGATGTTCGGCGGTGTCGCCTTCATGGTCCATGGCAATATGCTTGTTGCCCCGCTCAAGGACGGGTCCATGCTGGTGCGCGTGGGCAAGGATGGCATGGAGGATGCACTCGCCCAGTCGGGCGCGAGCATCATGGAAATGGGTGGCCGAACCATGGGCGGCGCTGTTGTCGTAAGCGGCGACACGATTGAAGATGATGAGGCGCTCGCGGAGTGGGTTGAACGGGCATGGACCTTTGTGAAAACCCTGCCGCCCAAATGAGCTGACGGCACGCATGGGCAAGCCCCCATGCCGAGCGCAGCTTTGCGCTATTTGACAGCGATGATATACGGACGACCCAATGGGCCGAGTGGGCCACATGCCGTATCCCAAGGGAGTTTATCGATGAGCAAGATCAAAGTCGCCAACCCGGTCGTCGACCTCGACGGCGATGAAATGACCCGCATCATCTGGCAGGCCATCAAGGACAAGCTCATCCATCCTTATCTGGACCTGCCGATCGAATATTACGATCTCTCGGTCGAGAACCGTGATGCCACCGATGATCAGGTGACCGTGGATTCGGCCAACGCCATCAAGAAGTACGGGGTCGGCATCAAGTGCGCGACCATCACGCCGGACGAAGCCCGCGTCGAAGAGTTTGGCCTCAAGAAGATGTGGAAGTCGCCGAACGGCACCATCCGCAACATCCTCGGCGGCGTGATCTTCCGCGAACCCATCATCTGCAAGAACGTGCCACGTCTGGTGCCGGGCTGGACCCAGCCGATCATCGTCGGCCGTCACGCTTTTGGTGACCAGTACCGCGCCACCGACTTCAAGTTCCCGGGCAAGGGCAAGCTGACGATGAAGTTCGTCGGTGAAGACGGCACCACCATCGAGCACGAAGTCTATGACGCGCCGTCTGCCGGCGTTGCCATGGGCATGTACAACCTCGACGATTCGATCGTCGACTTCGCCCGCGCTTCGATGAACTACGCGCTCAACCGCGGCGTGCCCTGCTACCTCTCCACGAAGAACACGATCCTCAAGGTCTATGACGGCCGCTTCAAGGACATCTTCCAGGAAATCTACGACACCGAATTCAAGCAGAAGTTCGAAGAAGCCAAGATCTGGTACGAACACCGCCTGATCGACGACATGGTCGCCTCCGCCCTCAAGTGGTCCGGTGGCTATGTCTGGGCCTGTAAGAACTATGACGGCGACGTGCAGTCCGACACCGTTGCCCAGGGCTTTGGTTCGCTCGGCCTCATGACCTCCGTGCTGATGACGCCCGATGGCAAGATCGTGGAAGCTGAAGCTGCCCACGGCACCGTGACCCGTCACTACCGCCAGCACCAGCAGGGCAAGGAAACCTCGACCAACTCGACCGCGTCGATCTTCGCCTGGACCCGTGGCCTTGCTCATCGCGCCAAGCTCGACAACAACGAAGAGCTGGCCAAGTTCGCAGCCACCCTCGAAAAGGTCACCGTCGACACCATTGAGGAAGGCAAGATGACGAAGGACCTGTCCCTTCTCGTCGGTCCGGATCAGCCCTGGCTCTCGACCATTGGCTTCCTCGACGCCATCGACCAGAACCTGCAGAAGGCCATGGCATAAGCCATCAGCCAGAACGTCTGAATCGGAAAGGTCGGGTTTGTACCCGGCCTTTTTTGTTGCCCGCACACACCGTCATCCAAGTGTCATCTGTCTCGGCCAAGAGCCTCCAGAGATTGGGGAAACTACATGAGCATAGCGCGCAAACTGACCAAAGCCTCGGTACTGATGGCCGGTGTACTCTTCTTCGGCTTCGTTGTCCTGGCAATTGACGACGGCGGCCCGGTAGAAACCCGCGAGGTACCCGCGCCCATCCTCGAGGCGATCCATATCAGCCATGGTCTGGCAGCCAACATTGTCCAAGGTGACCCTACGACAATGAAACTCACAGGCAGAACGCGCGATATCGACCGCGTTCTGATCAGTTTCGAAGGCACGGATGTGACCCTCCATCGCGACGGCAATCTCTGGACCATGGCTCAAGGTCTGGTGGACCTGCTGCTCGGTCGGGACCAGTCTGTGACAATTGACATCGCACTCCCGGCCCTGACGCACCTGGAAGCTTCCATGGGTGCCTCGGCCTCCGCCAAGCAACTGGCCAACGAAGCGCTAACAATTTCCGCCGACACAGGCGCCAACATCATGTTGGCCGGCCGCGCAGATTCGCTTCGCCTCAATGCGCAGAACGGCGCGAATATTGTCGCTTCCGATCTGCTAACTCAGCGGACAGAAGCCGAAGCATCGACTGGCGCCAATGTTCTCGTAAATGCACGCCAGTCGATCCGCGCACGCAGCGCGACGGGAGCCTCTATTGTGGTCGACGGCGCGCCTGTTGAGCGTGACGTGGACAATGGCTCCGGCGCGAACATCGTCATAAAATGAGAAGGGCGCCCATTGGGCGCCCTTCTGCCAAACCTGACTTTAGGCTTACTTGCTCTTGGTCTTGGGAGCAGCCTCCGAGGCGGCACCCGGCGCGAGTTCAAGCTCGAGACGTTCACCAGCGACCATCGTGAATGGCGTTTCAAACTCGGTACCATCCTTGAGTTTGGCGACCGCAACAAAGTCACCTGCATTCAAGGTCGTCTGATAGTCTTCGCTCCAGGAATACGCGACCTCTCTGCGGCTGCCGTCGATCGACTTCTTGGCTTCAAAGATGCGGACGATATCGACATTCGGCACTGTTAGTGCAACGACACCCGCATTGAGAACGCCCACCACTTCGATCTGATCGCCTGCTTCAACGGTGAACGGGGTTTCCCCAACAGCATGGTCCAGGGTGAAGACCGCGACGTAGTCACCAGCCGGAAGGTCAAACAACTCCGAGGCGCCATAGCCGTAAGAGACTTCCTCCCGGGATCCATCAAGCGCCTTCTTGGCCTTGAAGATCTGGGTGCGCATACCGCTGCTCGTGATCTCGGAGCCTTCAACATAGACCGCCGTGGTGCGCACCTGCGCCGAGCCAACGATGATGTCCTTTTCGATTCTTTCCCCGGCAGCGAGCGTGAAGCTTTCTTCGATCTCAATGGCATCCACATAGGTCACGAGGCGCATGTCGCCGGCAGGGACGTGGAATGTGCCGGTGCCATAGACGGTCGATTCGTTACCCGGGAAGTGCAGGCGCACGCCAATATCCCGAGATGGCGTGTCACCCGGATTGCGGCGAGCTTCGACCTTGATCTCGACAGCGTTGAGCACGAAGTGCGGTTCAAGCAGTTCCCCTTCGACTACGCTGATATCCTGCATGATTTTCGCATAGCCATATTCGGACTCGAGAAAATAGGCGCCTGGGTCGACATTGAACTGCGCACCGGCCTCGTATTCGGTTTGCAGCAACTCACCACGGGAACCGTCAGATGCGCGCTCATAAAGACGCCAGATGATATCTCTGCTGTCCCCGGGAATATCCGGCCCGCCTTCCGACAAGGAAGCGGTTGGAACGAGTGTTATACTCAAGGACGGCTGGAGCAGGCTCTGGCTCTGGCTCTGGCTCTGGCTCTGGCTCTGGCTCCGGTTCAGGAGCGGTCGCTGGTGCAGCTTCAGCGACCTCAGCCACAGTGGTGGTCAGCGCGTCAACAAGTGCATCACCATCTTCCGCGGAGAGATATTTGCCACCGGTATTTTCGACGAGACAGGCCACCTGGCGACCCTCTTCATCGGAAAGACCAAAGCCGAGCACATGGGCAGTAAAGTCGATGCCCTGGTTTTCCAGCTCCATGCCAAGCGCGCAAACATCGACTTCGCAGGTTTCGAGGCCGTCGGTAATCAGGATGACAGTGGCCTTGTCTTCTGTGTAGCGAAGCTCTTCCGCTGCAAGCCGCACGGCGTCGCTCAACGGGGTCATGCCCTTGGGATTGATCTTGGCGGCAGCCGTATTAATTGCTCCGGCCGTGCCGGCCGCAGGAGCCACAAGCATTTCGATGTCGCCGCAATTTCCCTTCTCACGGTGACCATAGGTCATCAGGCCCAGTTCGAGATCATCGGGCATCGTGGACAGGACTTCAGACAGCGTATCGCGCGCGATAGTAATCCGCGCTTCCCCATCAATCTGCGCCCACATCGAACCCGACCCATCTAGCACAATGATGGCGCGCTCGGCAGCGGTCACTGGCACCATAAGCGCCAAAGCTGCAAGGCCGGCCAAAATGGCCTTCCTGACAAATCTCATTTTGGGTGTACCCTCCTCAAATCCGGTTACAAACCGAGTGCCTAAGATGCCCCTTATGGCCATTTGACACATGAAGCCAATATGAACGGAGCATTCAACTGCCGACACGGCAATGCCAAATGGGCAA
>JAAZLP010000427.1 GCA_012799265.1 Phyllobacteriaceae bacterium
AGCTGGGCTTCGAGCCGGTTCCGGTGACCAGCGCCAAAGGCGCCACCAGCCTGATCGACAGCGTAGACGCCCTTGTGACGGACATCGAACTCCCCGGTTCTTACGACGGCCTGAAGCTCGCTCGTTTCGCGGCCCAGCGCCGTCCAAATCTGCCTATTGTTGTCGTTTCCGGCGGTGTACGCCCCACGGCAGATGACCTGCCGAAGGGCGCCGTTTTCCTGCCCAAGCCCTATCGCGTGGACGATGTGCGCGCTGCACTCGAAAGCCAGCGCATCACCCGTGCCGCCTGATCGCGAAGGTTACTCCCCTCGCGACAGACGCACGATTGTCGAAGACCCCTCGCCGGGATTTTCGGTGACGGCGTAGACGGCGCCATCCGGGCCGGTTTTCACATCACGCACGCGGGCATTGAGCGGCACCCGCTGTTCGGTCGTCACCCGATCGCCATCCGTATGGACGACAACGACACCCTGCGCCATCAGCCCGGCAATGATGAACGCGCCCTCCCATTCAGGGAACTCGCTGCCATCATAGTAATCCATTCCTGATGGCGCGATCACCGGGTCCCAATAGTAGATCGGCTGCTGCGTCTCCGCGCTGGAGGTAACGCCTTCCCCGATTGGATTGCCGTTATATTCGATGCCATAGGCAACATCGGGCCAGCCATAATTCTTGCCAGCTTCCGGCCGGTTGAGTTCGTCCCCTCCGCGCGCGCCATGTTCAATTGTCCAGAGCCGACCTTCGCCATCAAGCGTGGCGCCCTGCACATTGCGGTGTCCGCTGCTCCAGATTTCCGGCAGAGCGTTGCCCTCACCTATGAAGGGATTGCCCTCGACGGCCGAGCCGTCCGCATTGATGCGGAACACTTTGCCGAGCCCGCTTTCCAGTTCCTGCGCCTGGCCGCGCACCTCGGCATCCGAGCGCTCGCCCACCGTCACATAGAGCGTGCCATCGTCATTGGGCACGATGCGCGAGCCATAATGGAGCCGCCCGTTATAGGTCGGCATCTGCCGGAAAATAACAGAAACGTCTGACAGCGTCGGCGCACCAGCATCATCAAAAGTCAGCGTGCCCGCCGCCACTGACGTGCCATTACCGCCTTCGCGCTTCTCGGCAAACGAGAAGTAAATCTTGCCCGATGTCTCGAAATCATTGGCCAGCGCCACATCGAGCAGCCCGCCTTGACCCGAAGCATCCACTTCCGGCAGCTCACCTGCCACCTCGACGACCGCACCATCCGGCGACACGACATGCATGGTCCCGCGCTTGGCGGTCACCAGCATGCGTCCATCGGGCAAAAATTCCAAGGACCACAGATGCGGCAGGCCCTCGGCAATTACGTCTGCCTTGGGGTCAACGAGAGTTTCCGGCTGCGGCGCGCGGGTCTGGCCCTCGAAGGCCGGCGTCTGATCACTCGCATTGGGCGGCCGCGTCTCGACACTGGCCGGCTGGGCAAAGGCAACCTGGCTGAGCACCACCATGGAGACGGTCGCAAGGCCAGTTCGTTTGAATAATGAAGTCATGAAATGTTCCTCCGGACATGCAGCACTGGAAACGTGCCTGACGTCCGGAGGAAGGCAAAGGCTCCTCACGACATTGTTTGGAGCCTCGACCCAGTCGCAGATCAGCTGGTCAGCACGATCCGCATCAGGTCCGCCGCATTCTTGGCGCCGAGCTTGTCCATCACGCGTGCGCGATGCACTTCCACCGTCCGCGGGGAGATCCCGAGCTGGCGCCCCGCTTCCTTGTTGGAATGGCCCTCTGCAATCAATTGCAGCACTTCCCGCTCACGCGCCGTAAGCTTGGAAAAGCCTCGGACCTCCACGGTTCGGCCCCGTCCGTCCTGCACGGCGCCAACCTGGATATCCCGACGCAGCGCGTCATGGACGGCACTGGACAGGAACTCGGAATCGAACGGCTTGCTGAAGACGTCTACCGCGTCCAGCTTCATGGCCATGACGGCGGCATCCAGTTGACCGCTGTCCGACAGCATGAAGACTGGCGTGCCCGTCCGCAAGGCCCGCACAGACTTCAGCAGATCGAGCCCACTTCGTTCGCCGACCTGAAGGTTGATAAGCACGACATCCGGGCAGCGTTGCGAAAGCGTGGCGAGAAAATGGTCGCTGTCTAGCGAGCAAGCGACCTGAAACCCCTCCATCCGGAAGTGCACGCCAAGGAACTCACAGGTCGTCGGATTGGCGTCCACAATATGCAGCCGCCGGTCGCGGTTATAGATCCTGAGATAAGGAACACTCCCAGGCTCGTTCTCCTCGAAACTCGCCTGGGAATAGTGGTTTCTTTCTTCGAAATTTCCCAATGGTAGCAGCCCCCTGCTAAATTTAACCCAGCCCGCATGCCAGGTCCTCCGCAGCGATCCTGTGCTACTGGCGGGACCAAAAACACCCAGAAAAATACGGGGTACCCCACCCAGCATTACGGTAAAATACGTAAACGATTACATGATGTTACGAGGCATCACGTTTGCGTTTAAGCAATGGATCGCTATACCCCAAGCGCACTAGGGGTGATTTGGTGTTTGCGGAAGAGACCTTCGATTTTCTGGAACGGGTAGATGCGTGCGAGACACGCGCCGACATTACCCGTACCCTTCATGACGCCATTTGCAAGATCGGTTTTTATACCGTCCTGATGTGCTGGCTGGACCAGGAACGGCCCTTTGAGGAGGCCCAGATTCAGGTCATTGGGCCGCACGAGGAGTTTGCGCGCCAGTATGTCAAACGCCACTATTTTCGCTATTCGCCGGTGGTTCGACACATGCGCAACACCCGTGTCCCCTTCCGCCGCAGCGAGGTCAAATATGACCCCGTCAGCGATCCCATGGCGCACCGGATCATGCAGGAATCTCAAGAGGCTGGCTTGGCAGAGGCCTGGGTGGTGCCGATACATGCTGACACCGGCCTGATTGGTTTTGTCGCCGCTGACAATGAACGAAAAGCAGTAGCCCATGACAAGATGCGGCAGTTCCACGTCATGTGCCTTTGGGCCCATTCCCGTGCGCGGCATCTCCCCCGCGGCGATGAGGCACATCGCGTTCGCCTCACCCCGCGAGAGCGGGAAGTGGTGTCCTGGCTGGCCCGCGGCAAGACTGCCGATGAGATTGCCCGATTGCTCGGCCTGTCTCCCCGAACCGTCGAGTATCACATCGCCAATGCAGGCCAGAAACTGAACACGAAAAAATGGAACGCACACCGTGGTAGAGGCGCTAAAGCTAAACCAAATCCCTCTGTACTGGAGCGGCACGTAAAATAGCCCCGTTCTTGTCAGAAGACCCGGCGTTTTACCGTTAGTTGGCCGCTACAGTGACCGCTGGCCCCTCATATGGGCTGCTTGATGCACTGAAGGGGCGATACTTCATTAGCGTGCAAACGGTCCATTTCAGAGGCCAACGTTGCTCCAATCAGCCTCTCAAAACGCGTCCTGTTGCGTGCATATCTGCCTTCCTTCCGGATCGCCTGCCTGTGCCTTTTCTTCCAGACATGCACATTGGGCGTCGAAACGAACAATCTCATCCGGGGTCACGCGTTGCCGATCCATGAGCAACTCGAGCTGAGAGCGGCACAATGTCGCCTCGCTGGCGAGGATGTCCGCATTGGCTGACGCGGGTGCAGACGCAGTTACGGCAAGGATGACTAGAGCGAGGGCACTTTTTGCGTGGGGCGAGGTCATGTCGCCAACCTTCACTCACAATGCGGTCCCCATGTGGCGACGGCGCCGCCCCGCTATGCGTCGATTTCGATGCTGCCATTCGTGCCCGCCCCCCTTCCCTTCCGGCGACTCTTCCGCTAAACCGCCCGCTTAACCACCATGTTCGGTCTTTTCCCCTGCGCAGCAGTGCTCAACTGCCACGCGGGTTTCGCGCGGACGGGTGTGTCCGGGCGATTCTTCCCCTCGCCCGCCTCAGTAAGATCAGAGCAGAGCGAGCCCCGAATGCCGAAGCGTACCGACATAAAATCGATCCTCATCATCGGCGCGGGTCCCATCATCATCGGGCAGGCTTGCGAGTTCGACTATTCTGGCACCCAGGCGTGCAAGGCGCTCAAGGAAGAGGGCTACCGGATCATTCTGGTGAACTC
>JAAZLP010000428.1 GCA_012799265.1 Phyllobacteriaceae bacterium
CACGACCGTCGCCAGTGTTGCGCGTCAGCACGATATTACCCGCCAGCATATCTATCAGTGGCGGCGCGAGATGCGCCGCAAGGGGCTCATGAGCCCGCGTGATCCGATGCTGGTGCCGGTTGAGGTCACCGAGGATACCGCTCCCGACAGGGACAAGGATCATTCCGGTCCGGTCGATCACATCGAAGTCGTGCTCACCAACGGCCGTAGCCTTCGCGCCCGCGCAACGATGAGTGACGCGCAGTGGATCCGGTTGATCCGGATCGCCGAGGCAGCATGATTGGGCCGGGAACAGGTGTGCGGGTCTACCTGGCCTGTGGCGTCACTGATATGAGGAAAGGCATCGGGGGCCTTGCAGCGATCGTCCAGGATCAACTGCGGCACAAGCCGGCCAGTGGATCGGTCTTTGCGTTTCGTGGCCGTCGCGGTGACAGGATCAAGATCCTCTATTTTGATGGCCAGGGGTTTTGTCTCTATTACAAGGTTCTCGAGAAGGGCCGCTTTCCCTGGCCCTCTCCGGCCGATGGAACGGCGCGTCTGACCCCGGCGCAACTGGCCATGCTCTGGGAGGGGATCGATTGGCGCCGCCCCAGCTGGGGCGCGCCGCCACAGCGATTTTCCTGATCGTTTTTGCGCATTATCTCGCTGTTTTTGCGTGATGATTCTGGTGCGAAGCGCCCGATTCTGCTAGGGTTTTCGCATCATGACGAGCCCTGCCGAACACCCCTCCGATGACCTTGACGCGCTGCGTGCGATCATCGCCGCGCAGGCCAGCCAGATCCAGGAACTCTCCCGATCCAACCGCGCCTATGAAGCGCTGATCGATGCCCTGCGGGTTCAGATCGTGCGGCTCAAAAAGCAAAAGTTCGGCGCCTCCTCGGAGAAAGTGGCGCGCAATATCGAGCAGCTCGAGCTGGCCCTCGAGGGACTGGAGGTCGCAAGGGCCGCAATCGACAAGAGCGCTGACGAGGCCGTTGCGCCGCCACACAACACCTCTGCTCCCCGTCGTCGAGGCAAGCCGGTTCTGAGCGAGCATGTCCCCACCGAGCGCCGCACCCTCGATCCCGGCTCAGAATGCCCCGACTGCGGCGGCGAGCTGCGTCTGGTGGGTGAGGACGTTTCCGAGATCCTCGACCTGGTTGCCGCGCAGCTCAAGAAGATCGAGATCGCCCGGCCCAAAAAGTCGTGCCGCAAATGCGAAGCCATGGTGCAGACCCCGGCGCCGACCCGCCCGGTGGCACGCGGCATGGCAGGTCCGGGCCTGCTCGCCCACATCCTGGTCAGCAAATACGACGACCATCTTCCCCTATATCGCCAGGGTGAGATCTTTGACCGCATGGGCGCCGATATTCCGCGCTCGACACTGATCGACTGGTGTGGCCAAGCGGTCGGCGTGATCAAGCCGCTGGTCTCCCGTGTTCGTGACCATGTCTTTGCCGCAGATCGGCTCCATGCCGACGACACCCCCATCCGGGTTCTCGATCCCAAGGTGGCGATTGCCTCAGGTGGCGCCAAACGCGCAGTCAAGATGGGTCGCATTTGGGTCTATGTTCGCGACGACACGCCGTTCATGGGCGACGACCCGCCAGCGGCCGCCTATCTATTCTCTCCCGATCGCAAGGGCGAACATCCTCAATCCCATCTGGCCGGGTTCTCCGGAATCCTGCAAGCCGATGCTTATTCAGGCTTCGGGCAGCTCTACAAACCAGATCCCATGACTGGCGCGCAGAAGATCCGCGAGGCGTCGTGCTGGGCGCACCTTCGA
>JAAZLP010000429.1 GCA_012799265.1 Phyllobacteriaceae bacterium
CTTCGACATCACAGTTCCTCCGCCCCCTGGCGCCATCCAATGCCAAAAATCGCGTCCCCGCAAGCCAGCCGGTTCTTGCAGCCTGCAGCGAAATACATTCAGCCTTCCGCGACGCAGCCGCGGTTGCTATAGCCTTTGCATCACAAACGATCGCAGCCGGTTCCAGCCCTATGCCGAAATCGACGAGAAGCTGATCCCTTGCGCTTTGTTCTCCGCCTGCTGATGTCGATTGCCGTAGCCCTCACCGTAGGGTTCGGCCTGAGCTATTACGCGCTCACCGACGGGCGTTTCTTCGGCGCCACCCAGATCGGCCCGTGGAGCACCTGGCCCGATGTCGGCTCGCCGAACCCCAATCCCTATACGCGGGCCCACATCACACGCGAGGCCGCGCTGCAGCTTGGGCGCAGTGAGGGGCTCCAGTTCATCGCCGCAACAGACAGCGCCGGCAATGCGCTCGATCTTGCCTGTTCCTACCGCATTGATGGACGCGTGCCTGTTTCCAGCTTCTGGACCCTCTACGCGATCGACGAGGACGGCTACAATCTGGCGGCACCCGACACGGACCGCGCCATCCGCTCGAGCGAAATCGTGCGCACCAATAATGGCGCCATCCGCCTCCATGTCGGCCAGCATCTGCGCCCGTCCAACTGGCTTGAACTCAGCGGCTACGGCCCCTTCCGGCTGGTGATGACACTCTACGACACCACGGCGCTTTCCGGCTTCAATGCCAATGGCATGACCATGCCGACCATAACGATGGAGGGCTGCGCATGATCCGCACCTTCCTCTGGCTCCTTGGCGGGCTCCTCCTCGGCGGCATCATCCACCTCGTCACCATCCTCGCCATGCCGCTCCTTGCCGAAGAGACCGTCTGGACCAAGGTCTCGACGCTCGACGCAGAGAACCGCATGCTGATCCTGCCACAGGTGCAGCCAGGCGAGCCCAATCCGCTGCAGCTTGACCCCGAACTGAGCTACGGCATCTGCCGCATCGACCTCAGTGAAGGCCCGGCCTATCTCAGTGGCGTCCTGCCCGACGCCTTCTGGTCGGTCGCCATCTACAACAGCAATGGCGTCGTCACCTATTCCACCACCAATCGCGATGGCATCGGCCAGACAGTCGAACTCGGCATTTTCAACGCCGACCAGACCCGCCTCCTCGCCCAGCAGCAGATCGACATCGCCGAGGGCCTCCTCGTCGTCGAATCCCGCAGCGACGAACTCTTCGTCCTCGTCCGCCTCTCCCCACCCCACGACGTCATGCGCCCCCGCTTCGAACAGGAACTCTCCGAAATCACCTGCGGACCGAGGACGTGATCCATCGTGAGCGATAGAATGCGGTTCTATAACTCATGAAATCATGTTATTGTGAGTTATAGGATGAGGTTCTATCGCTCATGGCATGGAATTGGACATTTTCGGACTGGCCGAATTTCCAGTACGACCGTGACGCTCTAGCGCAGTTGGAGCAGCAGTTCCTGCTCGTTTCCGGCGAGGTTCTGGGAGCCGTACGCCATATTGGCGAAGAAGACCAAAAGCTCCTGCGGATCGAACTTCTGGGCGAAGAAGCTCTCAAGACCTCGCAGATCGAAGGCGAAGTATTGGATCGTGTCAGTGTTCAATCATCGCTGCGCCGCCAGTTCGGCCTTGCTGCAGATGTCGATCATAAGCGCCCGCAGGAACAGGGCATCGCCGAAATGATGGTTGATGCTTACAGCGGCTACGCTGACCCACTGGATCATGCGTCCCTGTGCCGTTGGCATTCTATGCTGATGAAAGGCAACCGGAACCTCGAAACGATAGGTGCCTATCGCACTCATGGGGACGCGATGCAGATCGTTTCTGGCTCCCTCGACAAGCAAAAGATACATTTCGAAGCACCGCCATCCGACGCCGTGCCGGCCCAGATGGAAGCGTTCATTGACTGGTTCAATCAAAGCAGTGCTTCCGGCGCGTCCCCTTTGCCAGCTCTAACCCGAGCGGGAATTGGCCACCTTTACTTCGAAAGCATTCATCCATTTGAAGATGGCAACGGCCGACTTGGACGCGCCCTGGCCGAAAAATCACTGGCACAAAATATCGGCTATCCAAGCCTTATCGCGATCTCCTACGCAATTGAGCGAAAGAGGCGCAGCTACTACGACCAATTGGAAAAGCATCAACAGACGCTCTTGATAACCGACTGGCTCGTCTATTTTGCCAACACCGTTCTTGAAGCACAGCAGGCGACCCTGTCCAGAATTGCGTTCCACATCGCAAAGACGCGGTTTTATGACAGCTTTCGCGATCAACTCAACGAACGCCAGACCAAAGCTGTCGCCCGCATGTTTCGCGAAGGACTCGATGGATTTAAGGGGGGATTAAGCGCCGAGAACTACATCGCCATCACCGGCGCCTCTCGAGCGACGACAACGCGAGATTTGCACGAGCTGGTGTCCATGGGGGCACTAACGCGAACGGGCGTACGCAGGCACACGCGTTACAATCTCAACCTCCCAATCGAGACCAGCCAATGACCCCCCAAGCCTTCGACGCCGCCCTGCGCACTGCGGTAACCCGCTATATCGCGACGGTCGCGGACAAGCACGAATATCTCTCGCTTCTCCTCTGGCAGATCAATCATGGCCATCGCCTCGACGAGCGCACGACCTATCCCGGCCACATCACCACCAGCGCCGTGATCCTATCCGCCGATCACCGCCAGACGCTGCTTATCGACCACGTCACCATCGGACGCTGGCTCCAGCCCGGCGGCCACTATGAGCCGGCCGAATTCTTCCACCTCTCGGCGCTGCGCGAAGCCGTCGAGGAAACCGGCGTCACCGGCATTTCGCTCCATCCCTGGCATCAGGGCGGCGACCTGCCCTTCGTCATCGACAGCCACGATGTGCCGGGCAAGAAGGCGCGCAACGAGCCGCCGCATATCCATCACGATCTGCAATATCTTTTCATCGCCGATCCCGCAGCGCCGCTTACGGCTCAGCTCGACGAAGTTCACGCTGCGCAATGGCAAGACATCGCCATGCTGGCCGACTTCGCGCCAAAGGTGCTGAACCGTCTGCAGAGCGTCCAAGCCCCCGCCTGAGCCACGCCGCAGGATTTCCTGTTCCTGACATCGCCCGAGGCCGCAAACCGCAAGATTTGCGGCAACCTATGAAGGCGTCACAAATTCCAACCAGAAAACAACATCAGAGCCGCAAATTCTATTGACTTAAGCGCACCGGACGCTGTTTCCTTGCGGCCATGGACAGCATTGACCGCAAAATCATCGCCCTTCTCGCCGAAGACGCCCGCCGGTCCCTGACCGATATCGGCGATCAGATTGGCCTCTCCGCCTCCGCCACCAATGAGCGAATCCGGCGCCTCGTGGCGAGTGGCGCCATCCGTCGCTTCACCCTTGATGCAGATCCAACCGCCCTCGGCGTGCCGGTCCTCGCCTTTGTCTGCGTCGCCCTCGCCCCCGACGCGGATGAGGCCGCGTTCCGCGCCTTTGCCGCTGACCATCCTGCCATTGAGGAGGCCCATCACGTTACCGGCGGCTGGTCCTATATGGTCAAGGTCCGCGTGCCATCCCTGCCCGATCTTGAAGCCTTTCTGGCCGAACTCAAGGCCCGCAAATTCCTCGCGCGCAGCGAGACCATCATGGCCCTCTCCAGCGCCGCCGAAGCCACCTACACGCCCAAAGCGCCCAAGCCATGAACGAGCTCTTCCTCTTCGGCAAGAGCGTGCTGCTCGGCCTCGCCATCGCGGCGCCGCTCGGGCCCATTGGTGCGCTCTGCATCAGCCGCACGCTCGAGCGCGGTTTCCTTGCCGGTGTCGCGGGAGGCCTCGGCACCGCCATTGCCGACGCCAGCTATGCGGCCCTCGCCGCGCTCGGATTTGCAGCCTTCGCCGCCATTCTCAGCCAGATCGACGTGCCGCTGCGTCTCATCGGCGGCGCGTTCCTGCTCTGGCTCGGCTGGAAAAGTTTTGCGCCCCGTCCTCTGCCCAGCGCAGCCCGTATTTCGCCCACCGATCTCCTCGGCACGGTCGCCACCACTTTCGCGCTGACCATCACCAACCCGATGACCATCCTCTCCTTCGCCGCCATCTTCGCCGGCCTGGGCCTCGCGACGGAAACCGACCTCGTCGGCAAGCTGATCGTCGTCGCCGGGGTTTTCGTCGGCTCCCTGCTCTGGTGGATCATTCTCAGCGGCGGCGTCGCCTTCCTCCGCCATCGCCTGCCGGAAGGTTTCGCCACCTGGATCGCCCGCGCCTCCGGCGTGGTCCTGATCGGCTTCGGCCTTGCCGCTATAGGCTCGCTGCTCCTGCCACGCTGATCAGGCCCCCTGCGACGGCCAGAGCGATCACGACCACCCAGCTTGGCGCCTTCCAGACCACCAGCGCGACAAAGCCCGCCAGCGCCAGCGCAAAGTCGAGCGGGTTCAGTACCGCACTGGTAAAAACCGGATCATAGAGCGCCGCGCCCAAAATCCCGACCACGGCGGCATTGGCGCCGCGCATTGCCGCCTGCGCAGTGGGCCAGGCGCGCAGCTGGTTCCAGAACGGCAGCGCCGCCAGGAGAATGAGAATCCCCGGCAGGAAGATCGCGACGAGCGCTATCGCTGCCCCCAAGAGCCCATCCGACACCGCCCCGAGATAGGCGGCAAAGGTGAAGAGCGGTCCCGGCACAGCCTGCGCCGCGCCATAACCTGCGAGGAACGCATCCGCTCCCATGGTGCCGAGCGCCACTGTCTCCGCTTCCAGCAGCGGCAGCACCACATGCCCGCCGCCAAAGACCAGCGCGCCGGCACGATAGAAGCCATCAAACAGCGCCAGTCCCGCGCTGTGAGGCAGCAGCGGCAGGCCAATCAAGAGCGCCAGGAACAGCACCAGCGCCACGAGACCCACGCGCCGCGACACACCGTGAAACTCTTCAACCTTCCCCACATGCGCATCGCTTCGACACAGCACCAGCCCCGCAACCCCGCCAAGCACGATCGCGCCCACCTGCCCGATCGCGCCACCTATCAGCGCGATCATGAACACCACAGCCACGGCAATCCCGGCCCGCTGCGCATCCGGCGTGAGGCTTTTCGCCATGCCGAACACCGCCTGCGCCACGACCGCCACTGCCACCAGCTTCAGCCCATGCAGCGCGCCCTGCACCAGCGGCCCTTCCAGCGCCGACGCGCCATAGGCAAAGAGAATGAGAAGGACGGCCGATGGGAGGGTAAAGCCGATCCAGGCCGCCAGCGCGCCCAGCGGCCCCGCCCGCATCAGACCCAGCGCAAAGCCGACCTGGCTCGAGGCCGGCCCCGGCAGGAACTGACACAGCGCCACAAGATCGGCATAGCTTGCCTCGCTCAGCCAGCGCCGCCGCGTCACGAATTCATCGCGAAAATAACCAAGATGGGCGATCGGCCCGCCAAAGCTGGTCAACCCGAGCTTGAAAAAGGCAGAAAGGACCTCGGCCGCATTGCCCCTCATCGGCCGCACATCCTCGCCCAAGCCCTTGCCTCCGCTTATTTCTGCTCGACCACTTCGTTGTCGATCAGCATCGTCTGATAGCGTGACGGTATGGTGACAGTGCCGCCCCGATAGCCGGTGCTGCCCGTCGTGCAGAAGTCCCGGCGATTGGCGCGATCCACCCAGGGCCGCAGCCGCCGCAGGCTCTCGTCCACCGCCATGGATTGCTCATGCGGCGTTTCCACCAGCAGGTGATCGAGCGCATAGGCATAGCTCGAATAGCGATAGTTCAGCGCCCGCACGAACCAGTCGATATGCCACTGGTTTTCGATCCGCCGCGCCTCGACATTGGCGGCAACGCTCTGTTCGATCCCCGGCAGTTCGGCCAGCGCAACGCGCCGCTGTCGGTCCACTTCTTCCACGGCGCAAATGGCGCGGAAGGTGCCCTCGACCGTATCGAGATCGGCCAGAATATGCCGCCCCACCGTGCTGTAGCGCGTGCGCGAGGACTGATACTGCGTCGTTCGCAGCCAGTTGTAATAGCGTTCGGGGCCATAGCGATGGTCCTGCGCGCGCCCGATCCGGGTCCGCTGCATTTCCACGGCGGTATCAAACATCCAGTCGCGGCTATGCGCTGCCACGAGGAAACGCCAGGTGCGGTCATGCATCTCGCGTTCCTGGTCGGTCTGGTTGAGATTGGATACCGGTTCGCGCCGCTGCGTCGCCATGAAATTGCCGGTGGCCGGCATCATGCGATCATGCAGCACGCCGGGCTGGGCCCGGCCAAAGTCGCCGACAGGTCGGCTGGCGCAGGCCGCAACGACGCCCGCCAGCAGCACAAGACCAAAAAACCGGCCAATCGGCCGGATCATGTCAACCGCGCTTGCGCTTGCGTCTCTTGGTATCGACTTGAGTGTCATTCGGCGGTGGCGACCAGCGTTCATAGCGTATCCCGGTAAACATCAGAACCCGGGCCCCACCGGGCGGAATTTCACCCGTGGCATCGGCGGCTCGTTTTCGTCCAGCAAGTGTTAGCAGCTTTCCCAACCTGGCCTCCTACAACTCGACCTCCGTTCCCAGCGGAGGTGGTCTCCTGCATTCCAAATCAATCACGACGCGACGCCCCTCGCGGTTTCGCCATTAAGAGATCGTCAAGGTTAACAGTCTGCTAACGAATTGGCGGCAAGAGTGCGGGGGCATCGATTTTGATGTCAGATTGAGTCGACGGTTCCGCCAGAAATGCTTGGATTTCAGCCCTACGAAACCTTTCAGCTGCTGATCGAAACCGGTGGGGTCGACAGGACGAACACTCTGCTGATCGCTGCCTGCGACGCCTATACGCGGCGCGGCAAGCCAACGCTTCCCGAAATGGAACAGTTCGAAACCCTGGCCTCGCGCCTGTTCCCGACCGCGTCGCCCCAGGCCCGCACCAAGGGCGCTGCCATTCTCGGCCGCGCCGAAGAATTGTCCCCGACGCTGGAAAAGCTGGTGGTCGACAATATCGGCGAGGACCTCATCTCCTTCCTCGAGACGGCGACGTCGCTGTCTGCCCAGACGATGCTCGACATTATCGCGCGCTATGACGTGCTCGCCTGCGCCACGCTCGCCACCCGCGCCGACCTGTCCAATGTCGTCCTGGCGAAGCTCTTCCAGATGAATTCGCGCAAGGTCTATCGCGCCCTTGCCGCCAATCTCCACATCGTGCCGCGCGGTGCCTATCTCAGCGCACTCGCCCGTTCCGCGCAGATGGATCACCTCGTCGCCGAAAGCCTTGGCCGTCGCGACGACTTCGACGCGGCCCTCCTGGCCCCGGCCTTCTTCGATCTTTCCGACGATCACCGGATCAAGGTCATCCAGGCCTTTGCCGATCGCGCCACGCCGACCGCGCCGATCACCCGCACCATCGAGCAGCTCTCCGTCGCCACGGCCGAGCTGACCCGCGCGCTGATGAAGCTGTTTTCGGAAAATCGTCGTCCGGAAGTCACCAAGCTTCTCGCCCAGATCACCGGCCTCGACGAGGTTCGCTGCGGCCAGATCGCCCATGACGTCACCGGCGCATCGCTCTTCGTCATCCTGCGCGCTTTCGGCGCCACAGCCTATGACGGTTTGAAAGTTCTCATCCACGCCACCAGCCACGATGCCGAGCGGTCCAAGGCCCTGGCCGATTTCGCCACCCTCTTCGGTGCGGTCTCCCAGGAGTCCATGGCCTATCTGATGAGCGCCTGGCGTGGCGAGGTGAACCTGCTTGAATTGAGCAAGCCGCAGTACCAGCCCTTCACCCAGCGCTCCCGGCGCACGTCCGCTGCAGAAAATGCGCGTCCGAGCAGCAATCCGGTGGTCGATCAGGCTATCGAGGCTCTCGCCCGCATCGGCATTCGTCGCGCCGGCTAAACGCCGGGGCGCACGAGCTCAATTCCGAGGTCATCGCCGCGCATATCAAGGCTCAGAACCCAGAGGTCGGGGTCGAAGTCGACCTCCTGGGCAATGCGCTCGCGCACCTTCTCGGCCTCAACGCGCAGAAAGCGCGCCTGAAACACCTGCCCTGCCCCATCCTCTTCGCGCCGACTGACACTTGGGGCGGGCGTATAGAGCGAGCGCGTCCCATCGAGGTGATCCAC
>JAAZLP010000430.1 GCA_012799265.1 Phyllobacteriaceae bacterium
CCGAGCCGCCACCAGCATCCGGCTTGCGCAGCGTGAAGGGCGACATGGTGCCCACGGCGTAGTCGTTGAGCTCGAGCTCGAAGGCGAGGGTGCGGATGTCCTCGATGACTTCAGGGTCGGTCAGGCGCTCGGAGTTGACGAGCACATAGATGTCGTTCTCGAAGGTGCCGAAGGTCTCCGAGAGATTTTCATAGGCATCGTAGTGCTCGCCGGAATGGGCGTAGACGCGCAGGAGGTCGCCGTCGACATTGGCGCGGGGGATCTGGGAGAAGGCCAGGATCGAAAAGGCCAGGATGGCCACGGCGACAAGGCGCGGAAATTTGAGTGTGGTCAGGCCGATATATTCCAGGCCGAAACCGATCGAGCGCTTGTGGGTAATGCGGTCGAGCGCCCGCTTCAGAAAAGAACCAGAAGACACAGAAACCCGACTCCCCCCTTGGGCGTAATTGGGCATATTCTCTAAGGGTTTGTGTCGGTGTCGTCCAGCATCGAAGCCGTCTCGTCTTTGGCCGGGGCACCTCCAGTATTTTGCGCGCCGGGAGATGGGGCGACTTATTTGTCCTCTAGTCCCTATCGCGGCTGGAGATTTCGCGTCCTTTCGTCCGCGCCAAGTGACAGTCCTGGGCTATTGCAATCTCATTGCAAACAAACATTTGCAAAGATATGTTTGTAATGAAGATGGAGGTTCCCGTGGCAGACAGGCGGCGCGTTTCGCGAATTGAGCCGGACGCGATGGCGCTAAGAGCGCTGGCGCATCCGCAGCGGCTGAAAATGCTCGGTCTTTTGCGGCTGGAAGGCCCGGCAACGGCGACGTCTCTGGCGGAACGGCTGGGCCTCAACAGCGGGGCGACGAGCTATCACCTGCGCCAGCTGGCGCGGCACGGCTTCATTGAAGATGATAGCGAGCGCGGCAATGCACGCGAACGCTGGTGGCGCGCTGCTCATGAATCGACCAGCATTCCGCCAGCGGCAGGCGATGACGATAGCGCCGACGCCCGAATGGCTTTTGCGCAGGCGGCGCTGGGTTGGCAGATCGCGCAGATGCAGCGTGCGGTGGAAACGCAGCCGGAGCTGATGCCGGAATGGCAGAAAGCGTCCACCATGAGTGACTATTCCATTCCTCTGTCGGCCATGGATGCGGCAGCATTGGTCGAGAAGCTGAATTCAGTTCTTCTCGAGGCCATGGCGTCGGCTCCGCGGCTGGGAGACGACTATCCCGAAGGCGTGCAGCCGGTAACCTTCATCCTCCATGCTTTTCCGCGCCAGTCTGAGGGCGACAATCCATGAGCCGCTATCGCGCGCTTGCCTCGCTGGCCACGGCGACGCTGGTTTCCGTTGGCGGCACGCGGCTCTCGGCCATCGCAATCCCCTGGCTCGTGCTGACGATGACCGAAAGCCCGGTACTGACGGGCTTGGTCGGCATGGCGGAGCTCCTGCCCTATGTGATCGCCAAAGCGCTGGCGGGGCCACTGATCGACAAGTTCGGGGCGCGGCGGATGGCCATCCTGGGCGTTGTTACCTCTGCCCTGGCTCTGCTGGTGGTGCCGCTCATGTATTGGGCGGGGTTGTTCTCCATCTGGTGGCTCATCCCGATGGTGGCGGTGCTTGGTGTCATGCGCGCGCCGGCCGATGCGTCCAAGCAGGCGCTGGTGCCGACCTTGGTCACGAGAGACAATCTTCCCGTAGAGCGTGTCACCGGGATCATGGGGGCTGCAGATCGATTGGCAGGTACCGTGGGTGCGGCTGGGGCAGGGCTGCTTATCGCGGCCATCGGCCCCATCGCGGCTCTGGTCTGCAATGCGGTCGCCTTTGCGTTCTCGGCTATAATTGTCGCTCTGGGCATTCCTCGCGATGCCAGGGCCGAACCCAAAAACACCGTCGGCTCCTATCGCGAGGATCTGATAGCTGGCTGGACCATGCTACGCAGCGACCCGGTTCTGCGGGCGATGGTGATCATGATTGCCATCACCAATCTCTTCGATCAGGCCTATGCGGTACTGCTTCTGCCGGTCTGGGTCCGGACACATGGTCTCGACGTTTCCTGGGTTGGCTATATCCTCGCGGCCTTTTCCGTCTCTTCTATTCTTGGGGCCGTCAGCGCTGCAGCGATCGGGCACAGGCTCTGGCGCCTGCCGATCTATGTCTTCGGCTTCCTCTGCGCAGGGCCAATTGCCATGTATCCCTTCGCGCTGGGGCTCCCGGTGGAAGTCATCATCGGCATCCTGCTGGTTGCGGGTTTCGGGGCAGGATTCCTCAATCCGATTGTCGGGGCCATCATGTTTGAAAGCATCCCGAAAGTGCTGGTAGGAAGGGTGATCTCCCTGATAGGCGCCGCCACGATGGTGCTGATGCCCTTTGGTGGTCTGTTCGCGGGCGTGGTCGTCGACAATGCGGGGATCGCAGCCGGGCTGTGGCTTTGCGGGACGCTTTATCTTGTCGCCGCTTTGGCGCCGCTGGCCATCCCGAGCTTCCGCCGAATGAACAGAAAGCGCGACGCAGCGCCGGAGGCCGACCCAGCCGTGGAGGGAAGTTCTGCCTGACAAGGGTGGGGCATTGCGGAAGCGGGGGCTCTCCACAACTCAAACGCAGGGAAATTGGCATTCTCCGGCGGAATGCCTTATCTATTGGGCACGAAAACCAACGTAGAATCACAACGTGACAGATACGCCTGACGACGTGAGCGGCGGCGGCCTCCCGCCCTCCGACATCGACCCGATCTACATCACCGATGAGATGCGCAAGAGCTATCTCGATTACGCGATGAGCGTGATCGTGAGCCGCGCGCTTCCGGACGTGCGCGACGGCCTCAAGCCGGTGCACCGCCGCATCCTCTTCTCGATGAGTGAGAACGGCTACGAATATAACAAGCCGTTCCGCAAGTCGGCCCGCGTCGTCGGTGACGTGATCGGTAAGTATCACCCGCATGGTGACTCCTCGATCTATATGGCCTTGGTCCGTATGGCGCAGGACTTCTCCATGGGCGAGATGCTTGCGGAAGGTCAGGGGAACTTCGGGTCCGTCGACGGCGATATGCCGGCGGCCATGCGTTACACCGAAGTGCGCATGCAGAAGATCACCAATGCCTTGCTCGATGATCTCGACAAGGACACGGTCGACTTCCGTGACAACTATGATGGCTCGGAAAAAGAGCCGTCCGTTCTCCCTGCGCGCTTCCCGAACATGCTCGTCAATGGCGGCAGCGGTATCGCTGTGGGTATGGCGACCAACGTCCCAACCCACAATCTGAGCGAGACCATCGCGGCGACGCTGGCGGTGCTGGACGATCCGTTCATTACCACCGAGCAGCTGCTGGAACATCTGCCGGGGCCGGACTTCCCGACAGGCGGTGTGATCCTGGGCCGTGCGGGCATCCGTCAGGCTTACGAGACCGGCCGTGGCTCCATCATCGTGCGCGGCCGCGCCACGGTGGAGGAGGTCCGCAAGGAACGCGAAGCCATCGTCATCACCGAGATCCCGTATCAGGTGAACAAGGCGCAGCTAGTTGAGAAGATCGCCGAGCTGGTGCGCGAGAAGCGCATCGAAGGCATCGCCGACCTGCGCGATGAATCAAGCCGCGAAGGCATGCGCATCGTCATCGAGGTCAAGCGCGACGCGCTGCCTGATGTGGTGCTCAATCAGCTCTATCGCTTCACCGCGCTGCAGAGCTCGTTTGGCTGTAACTTCGTTGCGCTCAATGGCGGCAAGCCGGAGCTGATGAACCTCAAGCAGATCCTTGAGGCCTTCGTACACTTCCGCGAGGAAGTGGTTACGCGTCGTGCCCGGTTCCTGCTGAACAAGGCCCGCGACCGCGCCCATATCCTGGTCGGTCTGGCCGTTGCCGTGGCCAATATCGATGAGGTCATCGCGCTCATCCGTACCGCGCCCGATCCGGCGACGGCGCGCGAGCAGTTGATGACCCGCCGCTGGCCGGCTGCCGACGTTGCGCCGCTGATCGCGCTGATCGACGATCCGCGCCACCGCATCAATGACGACGGCACGTTCAACCTTTCGGAAGAGCAGGCCCGCGCCATTCTCGAACTGCGTCTGGCTCGCCTTACCGCTCTTGGCCGCGATGAAATCGGCGACGAGCTGAACGGCCTTGGTTCCGAGATCGCTGACTATCTGGAAATCCTGCGGTCGCGCGACCGGATCCGCCAGATTATCCGCGAAGAGCTGGAAGAGATCCGGAGCGAGTTCGGCCGCCCGCGCCGTACCGAGATCACGGACCACGCTGCTGACTTCGACGATGAAGACCTCATCGCCCGCGAGGACATGGTCGTCACCGTCAGCCACGCCGGCTACATCAAGCGCGTGCCGCTCTCGACCTATCGGGCGCAGAACCGTGGCGGCAAGGGCCGTTCGGGCATGGCGACCCGCGAGGAAGATTTCGTCTCACGGCTCTTCGTGGCCAATACCCATACGCCGGTGCTGTTCTTCACCGACCGTGGCATTGCCTACAAGCTCAAGGTCTGGCGTCTGCCGCTATCGGCGGCCAATGCGCGCGGCAAGGCGCTGATCAATATCCTGCCGCTGGAGCAGGGCGAACGCGTGACCTCGATCATGCCGCTGCCCGAGGACGAAACCAGCTGGAGCAATCTCGACATCATGTTCGCCACGACGCGCGGTACGGTTCGCCGTAACTCGCTGGCTGACTTTGTCGAAGTGCGCCAGAACGGCAAGATCGCCATGAAGCTGGACGAAGGCGACCAGATCGTCGGCGTCGAGACCTGCACCGTCAACAATGACGTCCTGCTGACCACGGCCATGGGCCAGGCCATCCGCTTCCGCGTGGACGATGTGCGCCTGTTCAAGGGCCGCGACTCCATGGGCGTTCGCGGTATCCAGCTGGCCGAAGGCGACAGCGTCATTTCGATGGCGATCATCAACCACTCTGATGCCACGGCAGAAGAGCGTGCTGCCTACCTCAAGATGAGCCGTGCCATGCGCGGTGAAACAGACGAGGGCGGTTCGGACGAGGGCGATGTTGTGGCCGGCGATCTGCCGCAGGAGCGCTATGCGCAGATGGGCGCGGTGGAGCAGTTCATCCTCACCATTTCCGAAAACGGTTACGGCAAGCGGACGTCCAGCCACGAATACCGGATCACGGGTCGCGGCGGTAAGGGCATCGTCGCCATGGCGGTCAACAAGCGCAATGGCAATCTGGTGGCGTCCTTCCCGGTGGATGAAGCAGACCAGATCATGCTCATCAGCGATGGCGGCCAGACAATCCGACTGCCGATCGGTGGCGACAAGCCCATCGGCATCAAGGGTCGCAGCACTCAGGGTGTGATCGTGTTCGACACGGCCGAAGGCGAGAAGGTTGTCTCGGTCGAGCGGATCAGTGAGCCGGAAGATGACGGGACTGACGGCGATGAGGCCGCGCCGGAAACGCCGGCGGCTGAAGAATAAGGAACTGGGGCGCTTCGGCGCCCCTTTTCATATGAAGCGCTGGGCGTCCGCTTCGTGCTCGTTCACCACGCGCTGAGGCTGACCTGAGCCCATGCGGACCTGGCGAGGGATGGTGCTGGCCGGAGCGCGATATGGATCGGCGGTTTGCATTCCGTAGTCCTCCCGCGGGTCGGGGCCGAAACGGTTCGGCTCACGGGGCGGGCAGATCATCCAGTAGAGCATGAGCAGCGTGCCCAGGAGCGGCACGAACTGGATCAGATACCACCAGCCGCTGCGGTCGAGATCATGCAGGCGGCGAACGGTGACCGTGATCCCGGGGACGATATGGACGATGCCGACAAAGGCGGCCAGTGGCCCGATCTCGTCATAGGCTGTCGGCCAATATCCCCACAGCTGGTTGTCGCCGACCAGAGCGATGGCACCCAGAAACAAGGTGGCTAGCCAAAAGAGCCAGTATTGCCGACGCGTGCTGCGTCCGGAAAATTCAAAGTAGCGCAGCATGCCGTCGACATAGGAACGCACGATCTTTACCTGAATACTTGGTCGTCTTTATTTGTAGCAGTGGTAGGCGTAGTTTACCTGATCTGAGCATTGTAAGGATTAGCGAAGTGTCAACGTGACTTGCCAAGCTCGCATCGTCGTGTTTGCTGTTTCGTTGGTCCAGTTCGCAAGTCATTGGCGCTGCCAGTATTTTGGTCAACTTTTCCGCCACGGAACGTCTTCGAGACCTGCCTTCAGAATTAGAGGTGACTGCCATGCCTTCGACGAGAATTGAAACCAGACGTGGCTGGCTGGGTGAGCGGCGGCGGGACTTTATCGAGGCCATTCAGCGGGCGCTGGTGCGGGGCATTCTGATCCCTCAAGAGGACCGATGCGTTCGCCTGATGGAATATGATGAGGACGCGATGATCGTGTCGCCCGGCGCGAGCCCCCACTTCACCGTCATCGAGATTTCGCTGTTCACGGGTCGAAGCCTTGACGCCAAGCGACGACTTTATGCTTCCATTGTCGAGGAAGTGGCGGCGTTTGGGCTGGAGGCCGGGGACGTCAAGGTGATCCTCCATGAGGTGGACCGGCAGGATTGGGGCCTGCGCGGGAAGCCAGGAAGCGAAGTGGCGCTTAACTTCAAGGTTGAGGTCTAGCACTACTTTGGCAGAAGTTCATTTTTGGGATTCCCACGAGTCG
>JAAZLP010000431.1 GCA_012799265.1 Phyllobacteriaceae bacterium
GACGGAAACGCTCGCCCCCCTTGCAGACAAGCCGTTCGTCGTCTTCCACGACGCTTACCAGTACTTTGAAAACCGCTTTGGCATCACCTTGGCCGGCACGATCACGGTCTCGCCTGACGTCACCCCCGGCGCCGCCCGCATCGATGAACTGCGCACCAAGATCGCCGAGCTTGACGCCACCTGCGTCTTCGCCGAGCCCAACTTCGCCCCGAGTGTGGTCAACACCATCATCGAAGGCACGTCTGCCAAAGCCGGGACGCTCGACCCTGAAGGCTCGGCGCTGACCGAGGGGCCAAACCTCTATCCCGACCTGCTGCGCTCGCTGGCCGCCGGTATCATCGATTGCCTCGGCTAATCCGACCGAAAGAAGGGGCTGCTATTTGAGCGGCCCCTTGAAGATGAAGAAGGCGCCGAGCGCGATCAGGCCAAACCCGATGCCGTGGTTCCACGTCAGCTTCTCGCCGAGATAGAACACCGCAAAAAGCATAAAGACCGAGAGGGAGATGACCTCCTGAATGGTCTTCAGCTCGGCCGCGGAATAGAACGCATGGCCAATGCGGTTGGCGGGCACAGCCAGCCAATATTCGAAAAAGGCGATGCCCCAGCTGATCAGCACCACGACCCACAGCGCGGCGCTGGGGAATTTGAGGTGCCCGTACCAGGCAAAGGTCATGAAGAGGTTGGATGCGATAAGCAGCCCGATCGGGGCGAGGGTGGCAAAGTTGAAGCCCAAGGCTTCCTCCAGAGCAGCAACGGATGATTCCGTTCGCCACTCATATCACTGCCATCCGCGCCGGATAGTCGGCTCAGCGCGACTTACTCGCGCCGAGGGAATTGTGTGGCTTTCTTGTTCCGCTATCGGGCCTTGGTTGGCTGCTCCAGGCTGAAAATATCGTCGCTCACATCGTCGATTTTCTTGCGCACCAGCGCCTGCGCATCATGTAGTCCACGATTGTAGTAATAGGCGCCCATGCGTTCAGCGAAAAACTGCATCAGCATCTCCGCCGGAATGGCGCCAATCGACTGGTCCAGCTCATCGCGGAAATAGTCCTGGATTTCAGCGACGATGGCTTTGGTCTCGTCACGGTCAAACTTGATCGGCTTCATCTGCGGCATCCTCTTCAGCTTCTGTTCATACGCCGAGTCGTTGATTGCAGGGCGTTTGCGCTTGGGACAAAGTGAAGCGCTGTGAGGGAGAAACATTGATGATGATACGTGTGTCGCTGGCCGCACTGTGCGCCGCCATGCTTGTTGCCGCCCCGGTTGCCTCCAAAGAAAAGAACAAGCCGATCCAGTCCGGCCCGGCACATGAAGAAAACTTTGCTTGTTCAGGCATCCTCGGCCCGGACAGTACCGAAGCCGCCCTGCGCGCTCATTATGGTGATGCTAATGTCGTCACGGGCACCGTCTATGGTCCCGAGGGCATGGAAATGCTCGGCACCAGTATCTATCCGGGGGAGGAGGGCAGAAGCGTCGAAGTCCTCTGGTATGATGAGGAAGCGCTCGCCTATCCTGCCAGCGTGACGCTCCCGGCGGGTGTGATCGCCCCAAATGGGGTGCGCCTCGGCATGACTATCGACGAAGTTGAGGCGCTCAACGGCCAGCCGTTCAAGCTCGGCGGCTTCTGGTGGGATTATGGCGGCTACGCCTATTTCGAGGTGGGCAATCTGGCCGATAATGATCCCGAGCCGGAATGCTTTGTTTCGGTCCGCTTCCTGCCGGGTGACTATTCAGACGAGATCGACACGATGGAAGTTTCTGGCGAAGTAGAGGTCCGTTCGGATTTGCCCCTGCTCGACGAGATCGATACGCGCGTCTTCCAACTGCTTGTGCACTATCCGTGGCCCGACCACCTGCCCGAGCCTGAATATTGACGTCTAGCAGCCTTTCGGGACGAACGAGCGCGACAGCCCGCCCAGGATGTCGCCCATCTTGCCTAGGTCGCGGATGTTGAACTCGGCCCGGAACGCCGCATAGCTCTTCCGGTCACAGAGCAGGATCGAGCGCTGGAAGATCAGACGATGGTCGCGCATGGCGGCCAGCGTCGCCCATTCCGGCGTGCTCGACTGCTCCGTGATGGCCCAACCTTCGCTGCGGATGGCTGCCGCGCCGTCTATGATACTGCGCTCAAAGCTGCCCGGAAAGCGCGCGCCCCAGATGGTCAGACCCTGCTCGGCTTCCAGATTGTAAAACCATTGTCCCTCGCCCCCCGCGGTCTCCCCATTGCCTTCAAACCCAGGCGGGATATCGATCTCGTACCGGAAGAGGTCGTTGGAATAATGGCTCCAGAACTGCGCCAGGGCAGGGGCGGGGAGCAGCAGCAGGGCGACAAGCAGAATGAAACGCATGGGCCAAGCCTGCCTTGGGAAGCAGGGCTTGGCAATGGCTTCACAAAACAACGATCCCGGCATGCTTGGCCTTGTTCTCCGGCTCGACATGGATGGTGATCTGCGCGTCTTCCACGGCCTTTTTAAGTCCTGCCTCGATCGCGTCGCAGATCGTATGCGCCGCATCCACACTCATCGTGCCCGGCACGACCAGGTGGAAGTCGATAAAGGTCAGTTTGCCGGCCTGACGGGTGCGGATGTCATGGGCTTCAATGGCGCCGTCGGCACTGGTGGCAATCACCTC